>DAOUCZ010000122.1:0-4642 GCA_034431675.1 Anaerolineae bacterium
TTCGCAACTCCCCAACCGCAGGGTTTAGGATGGGGAGTTGCGAAAGCCTTTTACACGTCGTTACAGAAGCGCCGGAACTCACAATCAAGGCAGCGCTGACGCCATTCGGTGGCTTCTGGCATCCGTTCGGTGCGCTGGATGTCGGCCATTTCTTTCAGCGCAACCTCCACCATCCGCCGGAGTTGCGAACTCATCTGGATTTCGATCGCTTTTTTGGCCTTCGTCAGATAGATAAACCCGCGCTTGGCCGGAAGCAGGTAGCTCTCCTCGGCCATCATCGCATAGGCCGCCAGCTGAACCTCATAATGCTTCCCCGAACGACTCGCAATTTTGTAATCCACCACAATCAGCTCATCGCCCGCAATCACCAACTCATCCACTCGTCCGGTCAGGTTCAACCGACTAGAAACCAAGTTCACATCAAAGCAGCGCTCACCCTCCACATCCCCATACATCGCCATCGTCCGGCGCGCCGCCCGCTCCTGCTCTGCCCCGTGCAGCTCACCGCCGATTTTCATCTTACGCGTCACGGGCCGCACATCCGGCAGGCACAGGTGAAAATACGAGATGCGCTGGCAGTAGATGTGCTGCTTCAGGTCAGTAATGGTGAACAGTGGGTTTGATTCGGGGTTAATCATAACCACCCCCAAGGATAATCCGGTTACGCCACTCTTGCTGACCAATCGAGATCAATTGCACACGCCCCTTTTTATCTTTCAGGATTTGCTCGATGCGCATCATCAGTTCCTGCTGATGGTTGCGGCTCAACCGACCGATGAAAGCGCTGAACTGCACGCGGTCCAGCCCGTAGTCCAAACACGCATCGGCGATCTTGTTGCGAGCCTTGTCTTCCTCAATGTCATACATCACCAAGGTCGGGTTCATGCGTTTCTCTCCCTTACCAACTGGCACGAAAAGCCGTGTACTGCTCACGTTCGCCGCGCACAAAGCTGGCCAGCTGACGCGCCTGCATCTGGATAACCGTGCGGATGCCATAGCGCTTGCCCTCGTGCCGCACCTCCGTCTCAAGGTGTTCCAGCACCTTGGTCGCCAAGCGTTTACGAGTCTCAGTGTCCAGCAAACCATCTTCTTGCTGTTTAACCGTAAACCCCCGGTTGACCAACCCGAACACCAAGCGGTCAACCGCCACCTGCCGAAACTCCTCGATCAAATCCAACACAAGGCTGGGCTTGCCCGACCGGTCTACATGCAAAAAACCGGCATATGGGTCTAGACCAGCCAGCACCACCGCCTGCGCCACCTGCCCATACAGGATGCCATAGCCATAGTTGAGCAGGCTGTTTATGGCGTCGTGTGCACCGCGAGTCTTGCGCCCGGGCCATCCGTAGTCCGCCGGAAACAACGCCCCGACCGCCTGCCAGTAACGCCGTGCCGCTGCACCTTCCGCTCCCATCAACCCTGTACGGATATCATCAAGAGCACCTCCCTTGAACTGAGCGATAGTTGCGGTGTGGTCGAGCACTTCATCTGACGCAAGGCGCAATTCCTCGAACACGTCCGGCGAGCCTTCTGCCCGGTTCTTGGCGATGTACTTCAAGGTGACGGCTTGGTTGAGGATTTTGCCCTCAGCCACCGCACAGGCAAACTGCGCGCCCAGCGGCGACTCATAGGCGTAAAGCTGAGCACGACGGGTCAGCGCCATCCCGTTCAGCCCGTTGGACATCACCGAGGCATACACATAGCCTGTTGGGTCAATATAGTGAATTGGGATGCCGCGTTCACAACACGCTTCGACCGCATCCGCCGAGATGCTAACTCCCCTACTGGTAATCAAGATAGATTGGAGGTGAAGGAGAGGGACTTGTTCTAGCACCCCCTCCTTATGTGTGACCTTCAAGCGCTCGGAATACTTCCCGATGTGGCTGCCAAAGGTATCGACATTCAGATGTGGGACGATCATGGATGTATCCTTTCTGGGCGGCAGTCCGCCCCTATACCTCCCACGATAACGCCCAGTTGGACTCTATTCTTCCAACGGCACAATCTCGTACCAACCGTTACCTTTTACCACGTTTTTCCCGACGTGCAGCACACTCCCCCACGCCAACCAGTACACCATCTCGCCCAGTTCCCCAGCATAATAAGCTTCACCGACCACGCCGCTGACCGACCTAAGGGCATCAGCGCGGCGCGAACCGCTCATCACATGTACCCACCGGGTGGCATCCTTGACCAGCCGGATGGTTTTGGCGCGTTCTTGCAATTTCAGGTGCAGCTCTCGCCACAGATGACCGTACTGGGACTGCGGCGTATAGTGCATCTCCAGCAGCTGCGCCCGTTCGATCAACCGTCCAATCAGGATGTGGGCGTGCAGCGTGCGCGCTGGGCGTTTGTGGTCGGTAAGTTCACACGGGGTCAGCCACTTCAAGCGAATCTGGTTTTTTGGCCACATCCGCACCGCCGCCGCCACCACCTCATGGGTAATCGGAACACTCGGCAGACCGCGCAGCTTGGCCTCATCAAACAGCACTTGTGTCTGCCCCGTGAACGGGTTGACGGCTTGGGCACGCCGCAGCAGAAAGCGCCCACGCCCATACCCCACCCCAATCTGCCCAATTTTGTACACCGCTTGGCACACATACGGAAAGAGCTGCTCGGCGTCCCCATACAGGTTGACCCCAAAACACACGGTTTGGCCGACAGCATATCTCAGATTCAGATGATGGTCAAAATCCAGCGGCGGACGAATGGCGAACGGGCGCGGCGGATTGACCCCGCGTGGGCTTTCCATTGATTCCATTAGCACGAGACGACACAGCGGGCAGAACCGGCTGTGTTCTGGCGTGCCGGCCAGCTTGTCATCGCAGACCACCACCTCGCGGAGCGCCTCCCACAGCGCCCCGCGAAGCTGCGCGCCCGCCTGCGGCCCAAACTCGATCGGTGTCACAGCCTCGGCCTCAAACACCAGTTGATGGACAGTCAGCGGCAGGTGCGTGATGCTCATTGGTCACTCCGGCGATAATGGGTGTAACTGCGACTGCTGCCCACCCGCCGGTACGGCAGGGCAACGTGTTTGAGGATACGCTCTTTGCCCAGCGTGATGCGCTCAGTAGTGTAGATGCTCACCTTGCTAAAGCTGGTCTTAGCGTCAGTGTCATCAAGCTGAGTCAGCACGCTGTCCATCACCATGCCGGTCAGGTCGCCGGTGATGGGCAGGTAGCCACCGGGCAGCCCCTCTCCCATCTCTGGCCAGCCCTGCACTTGGATGAACCCGCCGCGCTTGCCCAGATAGTTGATGTTAACCAGCCAGCGGGCGATGCGCCCGGCATCATCTGCTGTACTGGTTTCGACCGCCAGCCCAAACGTCCCCGCGAGGTAGGCATATTCACGGTAAGCGATGGTCTTGCCAAAGAAACCCGCGTGCTGCTCCCCGGGTTCAGCCTCATTCCGCCGCTGGCGCAGCACTTTCGTGAACGTATTGTTCACCACCACCTCCGCCGGCGGGCGGATGGCGACCGTGGCCCGCGCCAACGCCGGCCAAAACACTTCCGCCGCGCTCACCCCGTCAAGACGGCAGGCCACATCCAGCAGTGCCATCTTGATGCTGTAGGGCGTCGGGACGAGCAGCGTCTTCCCGCCCGATGAGGTCGCGCCCGCCGGTTTGAGCGTGAAGAGTGCTGTCGCCTCGTACTCTGCATAAACCCACATGATGGTTTCTCCGTGGGCTAGGCGTAGCGATGCGCGTAGGGCATCCACCCCATCAGGTCGGTGAGGATGTTTCCGAAGCCCGTCAAGTCATCAAACTCCGCCACCCCGACCGACTCGTTTTCGACCCTGTTCAACATACCCGCCAAGCTCGTGACCTGTGACTTAAACTCGTCCTTGAGCGGGCTGACGGTCGGGGCGGGGACGGCGGCAGTGCTATAGCTGACGACGCCCTCGAAGTTGACCAAGTGAGGCGCTTGGGTCGTCCGCATCGCGCCGTTCGGTTCTAGGAAGGTGAACAGCACGCTCTCCAACAGCGCCTTGGCCCGCTTGGCACGCTGTTCCTCGTCGATGGCATAGCTCTGGGTGATGTCGTTGAAACCAATGCGGGCGAGGTCGATGTGGCAGATGGCCGCATAGATGCCCGATGAGGCCGGGCGGTGGAAAATGGCTTGGCCGAGGTTAGAACCGCTGCTCTCGGTCGCGTCACGGTCGGACTGGCGCTTGCTTTCGCTGCGCTCGTTGGCGTACTTAACGTGGAAATAATTGTCGGTCGTGACCACCTCTGGCACACCGACCACCCAACCGAATTCGACCACGCTCTTACGCGGGACGCTCTTCCCACCCTCGGTGATGAGAATACCGGCCATATCGTCCACCGCACACGTCCGAAGCAGGTCGTTCAAAACTTCTGCGTCATTCTGCTTGGCGTTGCGGGCCAGAAAATCCTTGTCGGCGTTGATGCGGTTGGCATTGAACTCACGGCAGCCCGCGCAGATGGGCAAACCAGCGCCCAGCACGCGCCGGATGAGGTGGTCGGACTGGATGTGCTTATACATATCGCCGCTGATGGCGTTGACGTTCTGGAGGCGTCCACCCTGATCGACGATATTGACCATGCGGGTCTGAATCTGGTTGCCTTCGCCTCCTTCGTTGTTCAGGCTGTGCATGTCGAGGGTGGCGCGGGCGCTGATGG
>DAOUCZ010000123.1:0-6133 GCA_034431675.1 Anaerolineae bacterium
GGCCTCAAGGAAAATGTCATCATCGGCAAGCTCATCCCTGCCGGCACCGGCTTCCACACCTATCAAGACCGTGAACTCATCGCCCCCAACGAGACGCTCGAATCGCAGGGCGCACTCGACCGCGATGGCGATGTATTTGATGACAGTGACAGCGAAGAAATGCTGATGAACTAACCCCGCGGCAAAACACCGCCCAAAACAAAAGCCCCGTCCTGCTTCTCACCAGACGGGGCTTTTGTTTATAACCACGCATCAGCGCGGGTTCTGTCCCAGCACCGCCGCCAGATTATCCCCACAGCGCACCACCACCGTCGGGATTTTAGCCGCATGCAGCGCCTGCTTCACCCCATCACTCGGCGCATAATTGGCAAACGTCTGCGGATCGATATACACACACGACATCCGAATCCCTCGCCGCCCCAGCTGCTGCGCGTGGGCAATCCAACCCGTCTCCAACGTCGAGGTAATCACCACCAGCGTGCGCCCGCGCGGGATAGAGCCACTGTGCTGGGTCAGCATCTGATCAAGAGATACCACGGACACGCTGCGCGCCCGCCCCAGCGCATCCAACACCCGCGTCAGCTGATGCTTACTGCGGTCAGGCCGATACACCGCAGCTGCTGGCAAATGCGCCGAAAACCCCACCGGACGCCCCAACGCCAAAAAATGCTTGGCCAACGACGCCGCAATCACCGCCGTGTATTCCTCGGTCGAAGGCGGCGGGTTCTCATACAACGGTTGGATAATCACACCCGTCTCGCTGCGCCGCACGGTCGGTGCATCCACCAAGGACTGCGCCGAAAAATCCGCAAACACCCAAACGTCCCCTTGCAGCTCGGTGTCATATTCCTTCACCATCGGCTGCCGATAACGTGCCGTCGCCCGCCAGTCCATCGTCGCGGGATTGTCCCCTATCACATAATCGCGCACACCCGACACATTCAGCGTGACATCTACCGAACGCTGGCGCTGCAGCACACCCCCCAAGATCGCCCCGGCAAGCGTCTGTGACCGCGGAATCGACACCGTCGCAGGGTACACAATCACCTGCCGCATCTCTGGCAGCACATACGACAGCTTAAACAACCCAAACGGGTCGCCGCTAACAATCGTCAATGGCCCAAGCGCAAACTCCCCACGCGCCAGATACGGCGTGCGCACCTGCCACTGGTACAGCTGCCCGGGCAGCAGCGCAGGGATCACCACCCCTACGCGATGCCCCAACAAGGTAGAGCCATCATGCACCTCTAGCCACAGCTTGGGCACATACGAGCGGTTGGTCAGCGTAAAATACTCCTCTAACACCCCGCCCACCTGCGGATAAAAAGACTCGGTGTGACGCTGCACATAAATCCACCGAATCGCCACCTGTGCCCACACAAACGCCACCAACAGCACCGTCAGCAGCAGATAAGCCGGATAAAACAACACCCGCTCACCCGTGGCAAACCCGCCCACGACGCTCGATGCAATCACAACGTACAAAATACCCCGGCGCTGACGCGGATTCATCAGCCAACCCCTAGCGCGAGGCCGTCCCCGGGACAGGCACGCGCCGGATAATGTCCTGCATAATCTGCTTTAGATGACGCGCACCCATGCTGCGATCTTCCAATATCAAACGATGCGCCAACGTCGGCTCTGCCAACACCTTCACATCATCTGGCAGCACATAGTCGCGCCCGGCAATCGCTGCCTGCACCTGTGCCGCCCGAAACAGCGCCAATGACCCACGCGGACTCGCCCCCAGCTCAATCTGTGGATACCGCTCACGGTTACGGGTGGCATTCACAAGGTCGATGATGTAACGGGCAATATCATCCTTCACATAAATGTTACGCACCGCGTTCTGGGCCGCCATCAACTCCTCTGGCTTGACCACCTGCGTCAGGTTCGCAATCGGCTGAGCATTGTTCTGGTGATCGTACAACATCACCAGCTCGTCCCCCTCCCCGGGATACCCCAGTTCGATGCGCAGCAAAAAGCGATCCATCTGCGCCTCTGGCAGCGGATACGTCCCCTCATAATCAATCGGGTTCTGCGTCGCCATGATAAAAAAGGGCTGCTCAAGCCGATACGTCTCCAGATCCACCGTCACCTGAGACTCTTCCATCGCCTCCAACAGCGCCGACTGCGTTTTGGGCGTCGCACGGTTAATCTCGTCCGCCAGAATAATCTGGGCAAAAATCGGCCCAGGCTGAAACTTGAACCGCCCCTCGTTCTGGATATACACCGACGTCCCCGTCACCGCCGAAGGCTGCATGTCTGGCGTAAACTGGATGCGCTTAAACGAACACCCAGTCGAGCGCGCCAGCGCCTTGGCCATCGTCGTCTTGCCCACGCCCGGCTTATCCTCAATCAAGATATGCCCCTGCGCCAACAGCCCAAGAATCACCAAGCCGACCTCTTTACGCTTGCCACGAATGACCTGCGTGATGTTCGTCAACAAACGC
This sequence comes from Anaerolineae bacterium, assembly GCA_034431675.1. Taxonomy (GTDB): domain Bacteria; phylum Chloroflexota; class Anaerolineae; order Aggregatilineales; family Phototrophicaceae; genus Flexicrinis. Next base: position 2,454 of record DAOUCZ010000123.1, read on the forward strand.
TCAGCCACACTCTGCACAAGCGCCACCGCATTCACCTGACCGTGATTGCTGCCCGACGAGCTGATATTGGGAGGATAGCCAACCATGCTGTTCCTACATTCAATGCGTTCACAATACCCCGTATTATAGCCCCGTTCGGCGCAGATACGGGCGCGCGCTCACCCTATGCTCAACCGATTCAGCCGTACCATCAGCGTGGGCCAGAGCTTTCGGCCACTTTCATCTGCAAATACGCCTCCATAAAGTCGTTCAAACGCCCATCCAGCACCGCCGTCGTATTACCGGTCTCATAATTGGTGCGCAAATCCTTCACCAATTGATACGGATGCAGCACATAAGACCGAATCTGACTGCCAAAATTGGCGTCCATGTTATCACCCTTCAGCGCCGCCAGCTCGGCCTCCTTCTTCTGGCGCTCCATATCCAGAAGGCGCGCCTTCAAAATCTGCATCGCCTTCTCGCGGTTCTGTGCCTGACTGCGCTCGTTCTGGCACTGAATCACCAACCCCGTCGGGATGTGAATCAGGCGCACCGCCGTGCTGTTCTTCTGCACGTGCTGCCCCCCAGCCCCCGATGCCCGATAAACCTCCATGCGGATGTCCTTTTCGGCTACCTCAATTTCGCTGATCGCCTCCTGCATATCCGGCCACAGCTCCACCTTGGCAAACGACGTGTGCCGCCGGCTCTGAGCGTCAAACGGGCTAATCCGCACCAAACGATGTACCCCTTGCTCACTGCGCAAATACCCATACGCATTCTCGCCGCGCACATTCATCGTCACGCTCTTGATGCCAGCTTCCTCCCCCTCGCTCCGGTCAATGATTTCAACCTTATAGCCGTTGTCCTCGGCCCAGCGCAGATACATCCGCTCCAGCATCATCGCCCAGTCCTGCGACTCGGTGCCGCCTGCACCGCTGTGAATGGCCAAAAAGGCGTCCTTGCTGTCGTTCGGGCCGCTTAACAACGCCTGCATCGACATCCGCCCAACCACCACGCCGATTTCGCTAACCTCCTGCTCCATCTCTGGCAGCAGGTCAGCATCGCCCAACTCTGCCAGCTCCAGCGCATCTTTAATCCGCTTACGCAGCGTCACCCACGGCTCAATCTTGGCCTTCAGCCGCGAAATTTCCTGCATCGTCTTCTGCGCTTGCTCAGAATTGCTCCAGAACTCGGCATCCGCCGTCTTGGCCTCCAGCTCATCCACACGGCTAATCAAGCTGTCAATCGCCAGCTTCTCCATCAGCTCCCCAGTGGTCGCTTCATATTCTTTCAGAGTCAGAACCAACACGCTCACCGCATCACCTCAAGTTGTCCCGCCGCGCGTCTGGCGCAGCACCTCATACATCAAAACCGCGCCGGCCACCGATACATTCAGCGAATCAGCCAGCCGCCCCACCATCGGGATAATCACCTGCGCCTCGCAGTGCGGCAGCCACGAGTCATCCAAGCCTACATCTTCTGTGCCCATCAACAGCGCCATCTTAGGCCGATAACGCACCTCGTATGCGCTCTGCGAGGCCTGCAAATGCGTGCCAATCACCTGCACACCCCGCGCCGCAAAAAACCCGCGCGCCTGTGCCCCATCCAATGTGTACACATTCCCCAAAAACACCGCACCGGTACTGCTGCGTATCACATTCGGGTTATACAAGTCTAAGGCACAATCAATCAAAAAGATGGTACGAAAACCAGCAGCATCCGCAGTGCGCAGCAGCGCCCCCACATTCCCCGGCTTGGTCAGCCCCACCAACCCCAGAATCGGCGCGTCTGGCACTGCATCAAGCTGTGCCGCCCCCGCTTGCTCTGGCATCACCATCACCGCGGCGATACCCTCGGGGTTCTCCCGATAGCTCACCTTATCCATCACATCCGGCGTCACATGAAAAACCAGCGCATCCGACAAATCGGGCAGGGTATCGCGCAGCAGCTGTGGACAAACCAGCGCATAATCCACCCGCAGCCCACACGCCAGCGCCCGCTCAAGGTCGCGCACCGAATCGATGACAAAACGCCCCTCACGCTCGCGGTCTCGCCGATCCCGCAGGCGGCGAATCAGCTTTACGCGCGGATTTTGCAAACTGGTAATCATGTCTCGCATACAGCAAAAACGCCGGAGCAGCACCCCGGCGTCCTCATCCTCTTTTCACGGTCAGTTTTCGTCGAACAGGCTCAATACAAAGTTTTCGGGGTTGAACAGGATCAAATCATCCATCCCTTCACCCAACCCGACATACTGAACCGGCAGCCCCAGCTCGCCAAACACGGCAAACACCATCCCGCCCTTCGACGACCCATCCAACTTTGTAATCACCACACCCGTCACGCCCACAGTCTTACCAAACTGCTTGGCCTGCTCCAACGCATTCTGCCCGCTCGTCCCATCCAGCACCAAAAGCACCTCGTGAGGCGCATCCGGCACCACCCTGCTGCTCACCGCCCGTATCTTGGCCAGTTCGTCCATCAGGTTAAAGTTGGTGTGCAAACGGCCCGCCGTGTCAATAATCAGGATGTCATAGCCCCGTGCCTTGGCCGCCGATACCGCGTCATGCACCAACGCCGCAGGATCACTCCCCTGCTTGCCGCTAATCACCGGCACGTTAATACGCTGTCCCCACATCTGAAGCTGCTCAATCGCCGCCGCACGAAACGTATCACCAGCACACAACATCACCTTGCGGCCAGCACGGCTCAAACGATGCGCCAGCTTACCGATTGTGGTCGTCTTTCCAGACCCGTTCACACCCACCACAAGGATAATCGACAGCTCCCGCCCGCTGATGTTCATCGTCGGCGGAAACTTCAACATCTCCTTGAGCACCTCGCGCAGCGCGGTTTGCAGCTTGGCAGGGTCTTTAATCCCCTCCCTAGCAGCCTTGGCCCGCAGCGCCTCTACCACATCACCCGCCGTCTTCACACCAAGGTCAGACTGAATCAACACCGCTTCGATGTCGTCCCACGTCTCCTCAGAAATACTGCTGCCGCCACCCAGAATAGACGCGATCCGCCCAAAAAACGACTGGCGCGTCTTGGTCATGCCCTTACGAAAGATTCCCAAACCATCACCCCATCTAGGCGTATATTACACATGCTGACTACACAACGTTATATCACGTTTGTAGTATACTAGCCGCCGCTATACTCTATCAAGACACCAGAAATCGGGGAGAACTCGCGTTGTCCAACCCGCTCACCCATCTCGACGACCAAGGTCGCGCCCACATGGTCGATGTCGGCCCAAAACCCGACTCCGAACGTGTCGCCATCGCCACCGGCAGTATCCACATGCAGCCGCAAACCCTACAACTTATCACCGAAGGCGCACTCCCCAAGGGAGATGTTCTAAGCGTGGCACGTATCGCCGGCATCATGGCCGCCAAACGCACTTCAGACCTCATCCCGCTCTGTCACCCCATCCCCCTCACCAAAGTCAGCCTTGACCTCGTCGCAGACCCGCAGACCAGCGCCATCCACATCACCGCCACCGCCAAAACCATCGGCAAAACCGGCGTCGAAATGGAAGCCCTTACCGCCGTCTCGGTCGCAGCACTCACCCTCTACGATATGGCCAAAGCCGTCGATCGCGCCATGACCATCACCGGCATCCGACTCATCGAAAAAACCGGCGGCATTCACGGCGATTACAAGGCAGAATAAAATCGACCATGCCACACATCAACGTC
>DAOUCZ010000124.1:0-8617 GCA_034431675.1 Anaerolineae bacterium
GCGGCTTTCAGACCAGTTTACGCCGTGAAGTGGCCATCAAAGTTCTGCCATCTTCACTGGCCACCGAAGTTGGCTATGTCGAACGGTTCAACCGCGAAGCGCAAACCGCTGCCGCACTAGAGCATCCACATATCGTCAGTATTTTTGACTATGGCACACAGCGCGGCACAAGCTATCTGGTGATGCGCCTGCTCACCGGCGGCACGCTGGCCCAGCGCCTGCAACCGCGTGATGGTAAGATCATCTTGCCATCGTTGGGCGAAACCGCCAGCCTACTCAACCAGCTTGCCAGTGCCTTGCAGTATGCCCACAATCAGGGTGTGATTCACCGCGACATCAAAACCAGCAACGTGATGTTCGACGGCCAAGGCAACGGCTATCTGGTGGACTTTGGCATCGCCAAGCTGATGGGCGCACAATCAGGCTTGACCGGTACGGGCATGGCCATGGGCACACCAGCCTATATGCCCCCAGAGCAGTGGGCCGGCAAAGAACTCACCCCCGCCGCCGATCAATATGCGCTGGGCGTGCTGGTCTATGCCATGGTCACAGGCCGCGTCCCCTTCGAGGCCAATACCCCATACGAACTGCTGCACAAGCACCTCAACGAGCTACCTACTCCGGTCACAGCCCATCGCTCCGACGTTCCCGAGGGCATCAACGCGGTGCTAAACCGCGCCCTCTCCAAAAACCCGCAAGAACGTTTTGGGTCGGTGCAAGAGTTCTCGCGGATGTTTGATAACGCTGTGCGCGGTGTCGAAGGGGAAGCTACAGCGTTCTTCACTGCCAAAATCGACACTCGCCAGCTCCGGCCCATCAACCAAGCCCCACTCTCACCGGTCAGTGGGGTGCAAACCGGCATGGGCGTACCGCCGACAGGCAGCGGCTCGCAGCGCACCACGCAGGGTACACCGCCGCCCACGGGGACACTGCCCGTCCCGCTGGCACGCAACCCACTATTTTACGGGGTCGTGGTGGTCATCATCCTGTTGGCCGCCATTCTGGTGATTCTTTTGGGGGGTGGGCCAAACGCTGCCACATCGGCCACCGCCACCGATTCCGGCCCATTGGTGGTGCTGGTGAACACCCCCACCCCAACCGACACCAACACCCCAGAGCTTACACCGGCAACCCAAGTGGTGGTCGAGGTGGGCGTGACCGTCGAATCCTCACCCACAGCCACCCCAACCGATACCACTGCCCCGACCGTCACACCCAGCCCGACGCCCACCGAAGCGCCGCCTAACACCCCAACCGATAACCCGACGCTGGCTGCCAGCACCGCACAAGCGCTTGCTGGCATCGCCGCACAAACCGAGGCCGCAGGCACCGAAGCCGCAGCCCCGACCGCTACCGACACCGCAACCATCACCCTGACGGCAACCCCAACGCAAACCGATACGGCAACCATCACCCCGACGACAACCCCAACGCAAACCGATACCCCGACCGCCACCGCCACCGCTACGTCAACATTTACCGATACCCCAACCAGCACACCCACCGACACCCCTACCCACACTCCAACGGTGACACCAACCGCCACGTCTACGCCCACCGATACCCCGACATCAACACCAACCCTTACCCACACTCCGACGGATACCCCGACCGCCACGCCAACCCCGACACCCAACTATCCAGCCTATAACATCGTGTTCCATGCCTTCGCCAGCGGTAATGCCGACATCTACCTGACCGACTCGCAAGGCAGCACCCCCGTTCAAATCACGTTTGAAACCGCCGATGATGTCGAGCCAGCATGGTCGCCCGATGGCCGGCGCATCGTGTTTGCCAGCAACCGCGCCGGCACATTCGATCTGTATATCATGAATGTAGACGGCAGCGGCGTCACCCGACTGACCGACTCGCCCGCAGACGACCGTGCGCCAGCGTGGTCACCCGACGGGCAGTACATCGCCTTCCACAGCAACCGCGATACCATCACCAGCGACATCTTCGTTATTCGGGTGGATGGCAGCGGCCTTGTTCAGCTCACGACCGACCCTGCCTATGACCTCGCCCCTGCATGGTCGCCCGATGGCCGGCGCATCGCCTTCCATACCCAGCGCGACGGTGGTGACAACGACATCGCCATCATGGACTTCAACGGCGCGAACCAGACCGTTCTAACCAGCAACGACGGCTTTGACGCCGATGCCAGCTTTGCCCGCGATGGCAGCATCCTGTTCGAGTCTGACCGCGATGCAGGCCGCTACCGGATCTTCCGCATCACCACCGACACACTGGATGTCACCCCCATCACTGACGGGCCTGAAGACTACTATCCCAGCGCAGGCCTAACCAACGACGGGCAGCCGGTTTTTGTCTATGAAGCCCGCCGAGATGGCTCTGCCACCTTTGAGCTGTACACGTGGCAAAACGGCACAGATACGGTTATCACCCGCGGCATGGATGCCAGTAGTGCGTCATGGAAGCCCGACAGCGCCTACAGCCGCGTTCAGCCCTTGCCGGTGATTGAGCCACTGCCAACCGTCACACCAACCCCCACCGAAACTCCCCCACCACCAACCGATACCCCATCGCCAGATGTGCCCACGGCCACCCCTGCCCCATCAGTCTTCATGAACATCAGCTCGCGCCCGGTATTGGTCTACGACTTGCCCAGCCAAACGGCCACCGCCATCAGTGTGACAGGCCGGCGCGTGCCGGTCACCGGCATCAACGCAAACGGCACGTGGTATCGCATCACCATCAATGACCGCGAGGGATGGGTACTGATTAATTCGCCGGGCTGGCAAATCGAAGGCGATGTGTCTACCCTGCCGCTGGCCGCCCCGCGTACCATCGGTGCCAACGAGAGTGATCCCGGCTTCCTCACTGTTATGTTCCAATCGGGTTTCGACACCATGCCGCCGCTGGTTGAAAACACCGGTTGGGAAACCCGCCTGCTCGAAAACGACACCACCATCTGCTCGTCCGAAGAAGGTGCGTTCATGTCCTTTGGCGACCCGAACTGGACAAACTACGAAGTCGTCATCGAATTCCAGTTCCGCGGCAGCGAAAAAGGCTCGTTCAGCCTGATTACCCGCATGGACGAAAGCCGCACCGGCATCCGGCACAAGGTTTCGGCCACCAACAACACCGTCTCCACCTTCACCCTGCGCCTGCCCAGCCAGCGCTCACTGGCCATGAGTGAAGTCCCCATCAACATCCGCGCCAAGCAGTGGGGTCTGCTGCGCGGTGAAGCCGACGGCGCAAAAATTCGCACCTTCTTCGAGGGCTTGCAAACCGTGGAATACGAGCTGCTCGGCGCAGACTATATCCGCGGTCTGGTCGGCATCGAGGCCGAACGCGGCACTATCGTCTGCTTCAACACCGTGATTGTGCGCTCGCTCTATCGCTCGCAAGACGCGCTCAACGCCGCCGTACCACGCGCCACCGTCACGACCAATGCCAATATGCGCCTGTTCCCCGGCCAAGGCTTTACTGCGGTCAACGCCGCTCCCGCCGGCGAGCAAGTGTATGTCATCGCCACCAACGACAACGGGTCATGGACATACGTCCGCCGCGACCTCGCCCGCAACCCGTCCGAGGGATGGGTATCTAGCAGCCTGCTCAACCTCAACCGGTAGGCCAGCAAGCACCGTGCCATCAAGACGGGGACATGTGTCAGCACATGTCCCCTCTGCTTTATCACACTCATTCCTCTGTGCGGATAACCACCATCTTGAGCGTGGTCATGTCCTCGATGGCAAAACGCGGGCCTTCTCGCCCCACGCCCGAATCCTTGTTGCCACCATACGGCATATGGTCAACCCGAAAAGCCGGCGTATCGTTAATAATGACCCCGCCGACGTTCAGGCGCTGCGCGGCACGCATGGCTCGCCCCAAATCACGTGTGAATACACCGGCCTGAAGCCCAAACGCCGAATCATCGGCCATCGCCAGAGCCTGATCAAAATCGTCAAACGGCAAGATGCACGCCACCGGCCCAAACACCTCCTGAGACATCACTTTCATGTCGGGGCGTACATCTGTCAGCACCACAGCCGGCAGCATTCGCCCACGCCGCTCGCCACGCACCATCACACGCGCGCCAGCAGCTGCCGCCTCATTCACCCATGCCTCAATACGGTCTGCCGCTGCATCATTGATGACCGGCCCTAGCTCGGTGCGCTCATCCAGCGGGTCACCCATCACTAGGCCGGCAGCACGGGCAGCGAACGCTTCCACAAACGCCTCATACTGCCCGCGATGTACATAAATCCGCTGTACGCTGATGCATACTTGCCCCGAATAGGCATAAGCCGCCGTCACCAGCTTATCTACGGTTGAGAGCGCATCCACCGTCTCATCCACGATTGCAGCAGCATTGCCTCCCAGCTCAAAGGTGGTGCGGCGCAAGCCGGCCTCCTTGCTGATGGCCCGTGCTACCCCCGGACTCCCCGTAAATGTAATCATTGCCACCCGCTGATCCGAGGTCAACCAATGGCCCACATCTGCCCCGCCATTGACCACCTCGAACGCGCCCTCAGGCGCGCCGGCCTCACGCATCAGCTCTGCCAGCCAAAAAGCCGTCAGTGGGGTAGCCGGGGCGGGCTTCAGCACCACGGGGCAGCCCACAGCCAAGGCCGGAGCAACCTTGTGTGCCACCAGATTGAGCGGGAAATTAAACGGGGTGATGGCCGCCACGATGCCAACCGGCTCGCGCACATAATAGCCGATTCGCCCTGCCCCCCCCTTGGCAGCATCCATCGGCAGGGTCTCACCATGCAAACGCTTGGCTTCCTCTGCCGCAAAGGTAAAGGTCTCAACCGCACGCGCCGCCTCGGCCAGCGCATAGCGCATTGGCTTACCGCTCTCCTGTGCAATCAGGCGCGCAATGTGTCCGGCCCGCGCCTCCAGCAAACTGGCTGCCTTGCTCAACACCGCAGAACGACGATGCGCCGTCCAACCCGCCAATACCGAACGTACCGCCGCTGCGCGGTCAAGCGCGGCGCGCACATCTGACTCGTTTGCCAGCGGCACACGGCCAACTACCCCACCATCGTAGGGACTGCAAATATCAACCAACGTCCTCATGCTGTCAATTCCTCTCATCTCCAATGGATCGGTAGTCAGGTGTGAAAAAGTTCTATACAATTTAGGACATCACAAATTGTAACGTCTCTGCCAGATGGATTTTAGGATATGACTGTTTCTCCTGTACCGTTCGATCATCTCTCGCCAGTGTGGTCTCATTTAACCACCATGCAGCCCGTCCGTGGAGAAGGGCCATATCTATACGACGCAGACGGCCAGCGCTATCTCGATTTTACCTGTGGTATCGGGGTGACCAACACAGGCCACAGCCATCCGCGCGTGGTCAAAGCAGTGCAAGAGCAAGCTGCACGCCTGCTGTTTGGCCAGATGAATGTGGTGATTACACCGCAAGCCGCCCAGTTGGCTGCGGCCCTCAATGACATCACGCCGCCTGCCATCGACTCATTCTTTTTTGCCAATTCTGGTGCCGAAGCCACCGAAGCCGCGGTCAAGCTGGCCCGTCATGCCACCGGACGCACCAACATCATCGTTTTTCAAGGCAGTTTTCACGGCAGAACAGCCCAAACCATGGCCATGACCACCTCAAAAACGGTCTACCGTCACAAGTATCACCCGCTGCCATCAGGCATCATCGTTGCGCCTTACCCCTATGGCTATCATTATGGCCTCGACGATGAGGCCATCAGCGCCTTTTGCCTGCGCCAATTGGAAACCCTGCTCAAAAGCCAGACCCCGCCCGAAGACACCGCCGCCGTCATCATCGAGCCGGTGTTGGGCGAAGGGGGATATGTGCCAGCGCCGGCCACCTTCTTGCGCCGTCTACGCCAGCTGTGCGCTCAACACGGCATTTTGTTCATCGCCGATGAGGTGCAGACCGGTTTTGGGCGCACAGGCACGCTGTTCTGCTTTGAGCAAGCAGACATCGTGCCCGATGTCATCGTCATGGCCAAAGGCCTCGGCAGCGGCCTGCCGATTTCGGCCATCGGCGCACCCAAAGCCCTGATGGACAAATGGGTGACCGGCAGCCACGGCGGCACATATGGCGGTGGCAGTGCGGTGGTGCTGGCCGGTGCGCTAGAGACCATACGGGTGATTGTGGACGAGAAATTGCCCGAAAACGCTGCCAAGATGGGCGACTTATTGATGTCACGCCTGCGCGACCTGCAAATCCGCTACCCTGTGCTGGGGGATGTGCGTGGGCGGGGTTTGATGGTGGGTGTGGAATTCACCGACTCTGCCGGCCATGCCGACAAAACAACCTGCAAGGCCGTGGCTGCCTATTGCATTCAACACCGCTTGCTACTGCTCACCTGCGGCACTTACGAAAACGTCATCCGCTGGATTCCGCCCCTGACGATCACTCCTGCTCATCTCGACGAGGCACTGGCGATTTTCGAGGCAGCCCTACACGAGACCACTGAGCAGCCTTCTGCGGCCAGCGCCGACTAAACCCCACCTGAAAGATAGGCCCATGGAATTTCACATCGAAGACGCGCTGCTGCTCATCAATCAGGTGCTGTTCGTCGTCCTAGGCGCACTGGCGGTCTGGAACTATTTCCGCCGGCGTGACGCTGTCGGGCGTGATACAGCGCTGATTTTCCTCAACAGTGCCGTCATCGTGATTGTCAATTGGGCCTTTGGCACACAAAACCTGTTCGTCAATCGCTTGCTCCTGATTTCGCTGCTGCTTCAGCCCTACTTTCTGCTGCGGGTGGTGCTGCACCTTCAACCCATCCCACGGCAGGTGATGATTTATGCGCAGATCGGGGCACTCATCTTCGGTTTAGGCCTGCTGCTGAACGACTTTGGCAGGCCCGAGACCGTCGGATGGTTTATGCTAACGGCGTTGTACTTCGTCAGCATCAGCATCATCCCTGTGGTGCTGCTGATGCAGGGGGCGGCACGGGCCATCGGCATCACACGCCTGCGCCTGCGCGTCATTGGGGTAGGCGCTGCCGTCTATCCCATCGAAGTGATTGTGCTGGCCACCTTGTTCATGCTGCGCGATGTGACGGGCCGCCAGATGACCGATCAAGAAGAAGCCAGCCTCATCGTGCTCACCGCAATCCATCTATTATGTTACTACTTGGGGTTTATGCCTCCACGCTGGGTATGGCGCCCGTTGCAGATGGTGGAACTGGGGCGCTTTCTCAATCAGATTAGCGGCAGCATCGTGCGCCAATCGCTCAATCGCACCATGCGCCAGATTACCGAAAGCTGTCTACGCGCGGTCGGCGGCACACAAGCGGCTATCGCCACCATCCGGCCCGGCGGTGGGGGTGAAGTCACGGTCAGCCACACCCAAACCGATAAAATCATCACCCTGCCACCAGACCTCGCAGACCCAATACTCGCAGCATGGCAGACTGGTGAAGGGTTCTATCTGGCTCCCCAAAGCGCCACACCAGACATCCCCGAGCTGCGCAGCCGGCTTCAGGCCAATGCGCTGTATGTTGTGCCGGTCAACAGCGGCAGCAAAACTTGGCTGGTGATGCTGCTGGGCTTGCGCGGCGGCGCATTGTTCCCCCAAGAAGACCTCTATATCCTGCGCCTGTTCGCAACACAAGCCGCAGCCTTCCTCGAAAACCGCGCGCTCATCGAACAACTGCGCACCATGAACGAACAGCTAGAAGGCAAGGTGGCCGAGCGCACCAAGGCCCTTCGCCTATCCGAACGAGAGCTGAACCAGCGCCTCACCCAGCTTACTGCCGTCAACCGCGAGCTGGAAGCCTTCAGCTACTCCGTCAGCCACGACCTGCGTGCCCCCCTACGTGCCATCGACGGGTTTAGCCAAGCCTTATACGAGGATTACCATGAGCAACTCCCCCCCGATGCGCTGGAATATCTGCGGCGCGTGCGCAACGCCAGCCAGCGTATGGGCCGCCTGATTGACGACATGCTCAAGCTCAGCCGAGTCACCCGCACCGAAATGCAGCTCCAGACCGTCGATTTGACCGCCCTTGCTCAGCGCCTGCTGGAAGAATGGGCTATGCTAGAACCAAACCGCAAGGTCGAGCTTCATATCGAACCCGGCCTAAGCGCCCGTGCCGACCCAACCCTTGTGGACCTGCTGCTGCAAAACCTGCTGGGCAATGCGTGGAAATTCACCGGCAAATGCGAGGTGACGCGCATCTCTGTTGGGCGTCTGGGAGACCTTGTGCCGGTCTTTTATGTCAAAGACAACGGCGTGGGCTTCGACCAGAAATATACCGAAAAATTGTTCATGGCGTTTCAGCGTTTACACCCCAATACCGAATTCGAAGGCAGCGGCATCGGCCTCGCCACCGTCCAGCGCATTGTCCACCGCCACGGCGGGCGCATCTGGGCCAACAGTGAGCCAAATGGTGGCGCGATCTTCTACTTCACACTCAGACCGGAGGCCGAATGACCAGCGATACCGACAACCAATACACCATCCTGCTCGTCGAGGACAACGACGACGATTATGACCTTGCCCTACGAGCCTTTCGCAAGTCAGGCCTCACCATTCAGGTTGACCGCGCCAGTGATGGCAGCAAAGCCCTCGACTATCTGACGGCTGCCAGTCAAGCCGATACCCTACCCCGGCTGATACTCCTCGACCTCAACCTGCCCAGTATCAGCGGGCATG
>DAOUCZ010000125.1:0-13398 GCA_034431675.1 Anaerolineae bacterium
AATCCCCTCTGGTTATAGAGGGGATTTTTCGTTTCAATACACCGACAGAGCTGCCTAAAACACCCGATTCCATTCCTTGGGCCAGCGCTCCACCACCACTTTGGTCTGGGTGAAGAACTCCACCGCATGATGCCCCTGACCATGCAGGTCGCCAAAGAAGCTGTCGTTCCAGCCGCTGAACGGGTAATAGGCCATCGGGGCAGCCACGCCGATGTTGATGCCGATGTTGCCGGCGTCGGCCTCGTTGCGGAACTTGCGCGCCACCGCCCCGCTGGAGGTGAAGATGCAGGCCATGTTGCCATAGCTGCGCGCATTGACCAGCGCAATCGCCTCGTCCACCGTGCGGGCGTGCATCAGGCTGAGCACCGGCCCAAAAATCTCGGTGCTTGCAATGTCGCTTTGCGGGTTCACCCCGTCCAGCACCGTCGGGTACACCCAGTAACCGTCCTCATAGCCGCTGACGGTCTTCTGACGCCCATCCACCAACACTGTCGCGCCCTGCTTCTCGCCTTCGCCAATCAGCCGCTGGATGCGCTGCTTGCTCTCCATGCTGATGACCGGCCCCATCTGCACGCCGGAGTCAAGGCCATACCCCACCACGCGGCTGGCCGCGGCATCGGCAATCTGTTCGGTGAACACCCCGCGCGCCTCGCCCACCGTAATCGCCACCGATGCGGCCAAGCAGCGCTGCCCCGCACACCCAAAGGCGCTGTCAGCCATAATGCGGGTGGTCATCTCCATGTCGGCATCGGGCATAATCACCACCGGGTTCTTAGCCCCACCCTGACACTGCGCGCGCTTGCCATTGGCCGTGGCACGGCTGTAGATATACTTGGCCACCGGCGTCGAACCCACGAACGACACCGCCCGCACCAACGGATGGTCTAGGATGGCATCTACCGTCTCTTTGCTTCCATTGACCAGCTGCACCACCCCCGCCGGAAAGCCTGCCTGCTCAAGCAGATTATACAGCTTGGCGCTGGTCATCGGCACACGCTCTGACGGCTTGAGCAAAAAGCTGTTGCCGGTCGCCACCGCATAGGGCAAAAACCACAGCGGAATCATCCCGGGAAAGTTGAAGGCCGTAATCGCTGCCACCACCCCCAACGGCTGACGGAACATGTGCTCGTCGATGCCAGAGGCGATGTCCTCGTTGTTCAAGCCCTGCATCATGGTTGGCATCCCGCACGCCACCTCCACGTTCTCAATCGAACGCTTCATCTCGGCGATGCTCTCGGTATAGGTCTTGCCGCACTCGTTGGTAATGGTGCGCGCAAGGTCATCCAGATTCTCTTCGAGCAGGCGCTTAAACTTAAACAACGGCTGGATGCGCTCACCCACCGGCACGCGCCGCCACTCCAAAAAGGCCTTGTGGCCCGCTTCTACCGCGCGCGCCACCACCTCTTTGGGCGACAGCACCACTTCGGCCAGCACCGCAGCGCTGGCGGGATTAATCACGTTCTGGCGGGCAGCATCCACCGGCGTCCATTCCCCGGCGATAAAGTCCAAAATCTGACTGACCATTTCTCAATACTCCTAGTTGCAAACGATTACCACTGCCTGTCTGTTGGGCCGCGCCCTCCACCCACCATGCGACGGGGCAAAAAGCGCAGGCCAGCCCCCGCGGCCCAAAACCGCCGGCACAAGGGGCGTTTCACCCCATGCTGCGCCCGTGATGATGAAGGCACAGGCCGGTCAAGGGGTGAAGAGATGGGGCTGCACGTGCACCCCTCACAGCAGAGCAATTTAGCCTGATTATATCCCCGACAAGCCCGCGCCGTCATCTTTTTATGCCCACTCAGCCGCACAAGGTCAAAAATCGCCAAAACCCCCACCAGATTCATTGACAAAGCCCACAGGGCTTGTTACTCTTTTGAAAACGGTTTCAATTTTACGTTTTTAACTTGTTAATCGGTTTTTCACGTCGCAAATCCCTATGACCAATTCTCCCCCAACCATCCGGGACGTGGCCAAACGCGCTCAGGTGGGTGTAGCCACCGTGTCACGCGTGCTCAATAACAGCCCCAATGTCACCCCATCCACTCGCGCCATTGTGATGCAAGCCATCGAAGACCTGGGGTTTCGGCCCAACGCGGTCGCGCGCCAGCTCACGCGCAAAACCCGCCTACACAACATCGGCGTCATCACGCAGCTGTTTCTCAGCTACCGTTCGTTTGCGCATCGTCTGCGCGGGGTGCAGCTGGCCATCAGTGAATATGCCGATAAATACGAGCTGGTGCTGTATACCGTCAGTTCGCTGGATCACTATGCCGAGCGCCTTGCCTATATCGCCCAACACCGCCTGATTGAGGGCCTCATCATCGTTGACCTCGACCTCGACGCCGAGCAGTATCAGATGCTGCAAAGCAGCGGGATGCCATTTGTCGGAATCAATCACTTTAAGGGGCGCGACTGGGCCTGCATTGGAGCAGACAACCATGAGGGCGCGCGCAAAGCCACCCAGCATCTCATCGACCTTGGACACCGCGACATCGGCTACATCGGTGACGAATTTGAGGACTCGTATCACTTTATCACCGGCAGAGAGCGCTTTGAGAGCTTTACCCAAACCATCCGAGACGCCGGCCTGCCGTTTAACCCCGATTTTATGCGCTTTGGCCGCCACGACTACGACGAGGCCTACCGCGTCTCGCAGCAGCTGTTTGCCCACCCCCAACGCCCCACCGCCATCTTTGCTATGAGTGACATGCAAGCGCTGGCGTGCATCGCCGCCGCGCGTGACGCCGGCCTGCGTGTGCCCGAAGACCTGTCGGTCATCGGCTATGATGACCTCGAGATCGCCTATCACACTGGCCTGACCACCGTCAGGCAGCACCTAGAGCTGAACGGCAGCATCGCCCTGCGCTATCTGGTCAACCGCATCCACGGCCAAAACGTCACACCAGACCCCTTGCCCGCCCCAGAAGTTATCATCCGCCAGACCACCCGCCGCTTTCAGGGGTAATCCCGATGAAGAAGTCTCACAACGCCCACGTCCAGCCCATCTACCCGATTGAAGATTGGGCCATCAGCGAGACCCGCTTTGACCCCCTGCACAACAAACGCAGCGAAACCCTGTTTGCGCTGGCCAACGGCTACATCGGGATGCGCGGCGCGTTTGAAGAAGCCTATCATGGGCCGCACAACACCAGCGTTGATGGCACGTATCTCAACGGCTTTTACGAGACAGAGCCGATTAAATACCCCGAAGCAGCCTATGGCTTTGCCGAAAACAGCCAAACCCTGCTCAATGTGGCCAATGCCAAGCGCATCGACCTGTTCATCAACGACGAGCCGTTTGACCTATTCACCGGCGAGGTGTTGTTCTATCACCGTCAGCTTGACCTGCGGCGCGGCCTGCTCAGCCGCACCGTACACTGGCGCAGCCCTGCCGGTCACGAGGTCGAAGTGCGGTTTACCCGCGTCGTCAGCCTTGCCCGCAAGTCCATCGCCGCTCTGCGCATGACCGTGACGGCGCTCAGCAGCACGGTCGATGTGCGCTTCGACTCATGGGTTGATGGGGACGTCACCAATCTAAAGGCAGGGAATGACCCGCGCGTGGGCAGCGGCCTGCATGGGCGCGTGCTAGACATCACCGACAAGCGCCTTTCGCCGCCAGTAGTGGCCCTTGGCCAAAAAACCCGCCGCTCGGGGATGGCGCTGGCCTGCGCCGCCACCCACAGCATCAGCACCCCCACCATCGTGATGGAGCGCGACGACGCGCTGCAAACGGGCATCAGCTACTTGACCGCCCTCAACGCCGGCAGCAGCATCACCCTCGACAAATTCATCGCCTATACCAGCACGCCTGATTACCCCACAGACCAACTGATTGGCCACGCGCTAGAGCACGCCCGTCAGGCGCAAGCCGACGGGTTTGAGGCCGTATTGGCCGAACACAGCGCGTATCTGGCGCGCTTTTGGGCACGCGCCGATGTGCAGATTGAAGGCGACCCCGCCCTTCAACAGGGGGTGCGCCTGAACATGTTCCACCTGCTGCAATCGGTCGGGCGCGACGGACACACCAACATCGCCGCCAAAGGCCTGACCGGCGAGGGCTATGAGGGACACTATTTCTGGGATACCGAGATGTACGTCATCCCGTTCTTCCTCAGCACCCACCCTGACATCGCGCGCAAGCTGCTGCAATATCGCCATCACATCCTGCCGCAGGCCCGCCAACGCGCCCGTGATCTTGCCCACCCCACCGGCGCGCTCTATCCATGGCGCACCATCGGCGGCGAAGAATGCTCGTCTTACTTCCCCGCCGGCACAGCGCAGTATCACATCAACGCCGACATCGCCCACGCCGTTAAGCGCTATGTCGAGAGCGCCGATGACGTGCAATTTTTGCTGGAACACGGCGCTGAAATCCTGTTCGAGACCGCCCGCGTGTGGGCACATGTCGGGTTCTTTAACCCGCGCAAGGGCGGCGCGTTCTGCATCACCGGCGTCACCGGCCCAGACGAATATACCGCCATCGTCGATAACAACCTATATACCAACCTGATGGCCCAACAAAACCTCAACTATGCAGCCGAGGTCGCCTATTGGCTGTCCATCGAACACCCACAGCGCTATGCCGAGCTGCAAGCCCAGCTGAGCCTGACAGACGATGAGGTTGCGCAGTGGCGGCAGGCCGCCGAGCGCATGTACATCCCCTATGACGCCGAGTCCGGCCTGTATCTGCAAGATGACGGCTTCCTCGATCGCCCACGCTGGGACTTCGACAATACCCCCGACTCGCACTATCCCCTGCTGCTGCACTATCACCCGCTGGTGATTTATCGGCATCAGGTATGCAAACAAGCCGACCTTGTGCTGGCCATGTTCTTGCAAACCCAGCGCTTTACCCTAGAAGATAAGCGCCGCTGCTTTGACTATTACGAAGGCGTCACCACCCACGACTCGTCGCTTTCGGCCTGTATCTTCAGCATCATGGCCGCCGAAATCGGTCAACACGACAAAGCCTATCAATATTTCGTCAGCACCGCGCGCATGGACTTGGACGACTATCACGGCAACGTGAAAGACGGTGTGCATATCGCCAACATGGCCGGCACGTGGATGGGCATCGTGTATGGCTTTGGCGGCATGCGCCAGATTGACGGCCAGCTCTTCTTCCGCCCCACCCTCCCCAGCGGCTGGCAGGGCTACAGCTTCAGCATCACCCACCAAAACCGTCTACTCCACGTCCACGTCTCGGCCGGCCAAGTCACCTACAGCCTGTTGGAAGGCGAACCGCTCACCCTTCAGCACGAGCACAACCCCATCACCCTCGCAGTCGGCACACCAGCTGTCCGCCCGCTGGCCGCGTCATAAACACATCACCCTACTCACCAAAAAAGGGGACGGCATATGCTTTCCCTTTTTTGTTGGCTTTATCCCATCAAACACGTCATTTTTTGGCAGCTTTTAGATAATAACGTTATAATGTCATGACATTTAAGCAGTCACAGAAGGGCGGTGTATGGTGAAGGAACACCCGATTTTAATCGTCGGGGCAGGGCCGGTGGGATTATGCCTTGCGCTGGCGCTGGGCAGACAGGGGGTTGCTGTCCATGTCTTTGAGCAGCTGCCAGACCTCAGCCCAGAGGCGCGCGCCAGCACCATCCACCCCTCCACGCTGGAGATGCTGGCCGAGTGGGGGGTGATTGACGAGGTGCTGCCGTGCGGGAGCACCGTCAGGCGGATGCAGTTTTGGGAGCGGCAGACTCGCACCCTGATTGCCGAGTTTGACTATGCCGCCATCGCCGGTGATACCGCCTATCCCTACCGCTTGCAGTGCCCGCAGAGCATCTTGTCGCGGGTGCTCAAGGCGCATCTAGACCGCCATTACCCGCATGTTCAGGTACATATGGGCTGGCGTTTAGAGCACTTCATCGACCACGGCACACATGTCACGGCGCACCTCTTCACCCCTGATGGCGCTGTCGAAATGGCCGGCAGTTATCTGTGCGCGGCAGATGGGTCAAAGAGCACCGTTCGCCAGCAGCTTGGGCTGAGCTTTGAGGGCATGACCTATGAAGACCGCTTTTTGCTGGTGGCTACCGACGCGCACATCGGGCGGCTTTTCCATGGACTTGGGCCGGTCAGCTATATGTTCGACCCGCATGAATGGGTGATTGTGCTGCACCTGCCAGAGGTGACGCGGGTGGTTTTTCGGCTGCGTGACGATGAATCGCGCGAGGACGCGCTCCAGCAGGCCGCTCTCATCGACCGGTTGCGGCGCTTTCTGAATGCCGATACACTGTCGTTCAACATCATCGGGGCGTCAGTCTATGCGGTGCATCAGCGGGTGGCCGAGCGCTTTCGTGATGGGCGTGTGCTGCTGCTGGGCGACGCGGCGCACATCAACAACCCGATGGGCGGGATGGGCATGAACAGCGGCATCCATGATGCCATGCACCTCGCGCGCGCCTTCATGCGGGTGCAGCACGGCGAACCTGACAGCGCGCTGGACGACTACGCCGAGGCCCGCCGCGCCTATGCCCTGCACCATATCCGCGAGTATACGCATCAGCAGTACCGCGACATGGCCTCAGCCGATCCGCAGCACCGCGCCCTGCGTGACCAATCGATGCGGGACATCGCCCAAGACCCGCAGCGGATGCGCCAATACCTGCTGAAGGCGTCGATGTTTGATGATCACTTTAGCCCAAGCCCCACACCCCCACGCCCGAAAGGATAAGCCGCCCATGCACGCCGGTTTATGGATGGATAACCAGCAGCACCCCGCACAGGACGGACGCACCTTCACCGTCCATAACCCACAAACCGGTGAGGCCGTCGGCACAGCAGCATATGCCGGCCCAGCAGATGTGGACTGCGCGGTGCAGTCGGCAGAGCGCGGCTTTGCGGATTGGGCCACCCTGCGCCCCAGCGCGCGCGAGCACACCCTGCTGCGCGCCGCCGACCTGCTCGACGCGCGCGCCAATCAGCTCATCCCCCTGCTGATGGCTGAGAGCGGCTCAACCGTGCGCAAGGCGCGTATGGAAGTGACCTACAGCGCCTCGATGCTGCGGGCCGCTGCCGGCGAGGCGCGCCGACTGTATGGCGAGACCATCCCCCACGACACCCCCGAACGGCTCAGCCTTGTCCTGCGCGAGCCGCTTGGCGTGGTGGCGTCCATCTCACCGTTCAATGCGCCGCTGGCCCTGCTGGTCAAGATGTGCGCCTTCCCGCTGGCGGCGGGCAACGCCGTCATCAGCAAGCCCAGCGAACTCACCCCGCTGATTGCCGTCGAATTTGCCCGACTGCTGGCACAGGCCGGCCTCCCTGCCGGCGCGTTCAACGTGCTGAGCGGTTATGGGCATGACGTCGGCGCGGCGCTGGTGGAGCACCCCCTCATCCGCGGCATCGCCTTCACCGGCAGCACCGCCGCCGGCATCCGCATCGGTCAGATGGCCATGCCCACCCTCAAGCGCCTTCAGCTGGAGCTGGGCGGCAAAAACGCCCTGCTGGTGCTGCGCGACTTTGACCCCGTGCAGGCCGCACACATCGCAGTGCAGGGCGCGTTCTATCACGCCGGCCAGATTTGTATGAGCAGCGCCCGCCTGATTGTGGAACGCGCGATTGCCCCCGCCTTCATCGAAGCGCTGGCCGCCGCCGCCGAGGCGCTGCATCTGGGAGACCTGCACGACGAGCGCACCTTCTATGGGCCGCTGATTAGCCCGCAAGCGCTGGACAAGGTCGAACGACACGTCGAGGGCGCATGCGCATCTGGCGCACAGCTGCTGACCGGCGGATACATCGTGCGCAGGCAGACCTACGCCCCAACCGTCCTACTCCACCCCGCACTCGACAGCGCGGTCTGGTGCGAAGAGACCTTCGGGCCGGTCACGTCCATTGTCACCGTGGAAGACGCCGACGAGGCGGTCAAGCTGGCCAACGCCAGCGCCTACGGCCTCAGCGCCGGCATCCTCACCCGCGACATCCAAATCGGCCTCAAAGCGGCGCGCGCCATCCGCGCCGGCGGCGTCCACATCGGGATGCACAGCTATCAATCCGAAGCGATGGCCCCGGTCGGTGGGTACGGCCTGAGCGGCATCGGGCGCAGCGGCGGGCAGTACAGCACCGAGCACTTTACCGAGCGCAAATGGGTCAGTATCGAGCTGGGCAGCTAAGAGACCAGCGCATCCAGCAGCTGCCACGGACGACCGTCCACAAGGTCGGTCTGCTGGCTGACCATGCGATTGCCGGCGCAAGCCGGATACACTGCGGCCAGCGTCACCCCCGCCTGTGCCGGCGCATAGGTCAGCTCTGGCACGCTGATGCGCCCGTCAAACGGGCGTGACTTCCACGGCGTCCACAGCGTAAAATCCTGCCCCACCGCCGCAATCAACGACCGGCCAGCCTCCCCCATCCGACAGGCCGCCACCACCGCCAGCCGGTTTTCGGCGGCGCGCTCTGGCAAGCCCAAACGCGCCTCCCACGCCTCTTGCTGATGCAGCGGGCACGCCACCACTTCAACATCTTGCAAGGCGGCCAGTCGGAACACCTCTGGATAAATCGTGTCCGCGCCGATAATCATCGCCACCCGACCCCACGGCAAATCCACCACCGACAGTCCATCGCCAAGCGCGGTCACCCATGGGTGCAGGCCGCAGCGGTGAAGCTGCGGCTGACGCAGCAGCACCCCATCCGCCCCTACCATCACCCCGACATGCGCCCAACCGCCTTGCAGCGCTTCCACGCCCGAAAACACCGCCACCGCTGATGTGCCGCGCAGGGTCTGCTGCAAGCGGCTGATGAACGCCTGTGTCTGTTCTGCCCCGCGCGCCGCCAATTCCTGCCGCACTGACACCGACGCGGCCATCTCTGGCAGCACAATCAGCTGTGCGCCGGACTCTGCCGCCCCGCGCACGTCATCCATCACGCGGTCAGGCGTGTAAAGCGAAGGGTCGGGCTGAACCACCGCGCACAACACTTCCGACGCACCGGCTTGATACTGACGGGCAGCAGGCGGGCGAGCCAGCGGCGCATACAGCGCAGGCCGCCGACTGGCAAAGATATGCGTACCGTCGGGGCGGTGTTTGTCGTCGGCTTGCGCGGGATCAACATCAGCCGTAACAATCGCCTCACCGGCCAGTGGGGCAATCGCCAACACCTGCCCGTCCGGCCCGACGATTTGCGACTCCCCTGCCCCGTGCAGTTGATGGGCATCAATACCGATGCGGGCCGCAATCGCCTCTGCCAGCTGCGGGGGAACCAGCGGCCCGACCTTGTTGGCCGCCACCACAAACACCTTGTTCTCGGCAGCGCGCACCGGCACATGCAGAGCAGCCTCATCCAGCGCAAACGAGTTCAGGCTGTTGAGCAGCACCCGCGCGCCACGCAGCGCCAGCCCGCGCGGTGTTTCGTTAATCACCCCATCCATGCACGAATACAACCCCACCTGCCCAAACGGCAGGTCAATCTGTGGGCAGGGGGTGGTGGCCCGGCTCAAAAAGTTGTTCTCGTTGCCCATCAACACCTGCTTATCACTGACGGCAATCCGACTGCCGTCTGGCCCATACAGCACGTTCGTGCCGGTGATACGCCGCTGCTCACGGCGCATCGTCACATTCACCATCACATACATGCCATGGCGGCGGGCGCTGTCGGCAACCGCTTGCAAAAACACCCCATCCAACGGCACGGCCACCCGATAGGCATGGTCGGCATCGTAATACCACGAGGCATGATTGCAAAACTCCGGCAGCACCAGCACATCTGGGCGCTGCCGCGCGGCGTGTTCCATCATGCGCAGCACCACGGCAAGGTTCTCGTCCACATCCATGCCGGTGGCAAACTGTGCCGCAGCAAAGCGCCACAAACGCGCGGGTGTGCCCTCAGTCATCTCCACATCCCCCATCATGTCACAGCGGCAGGCTCGCCATCCCCTCCACACCGACCACGCGCGTATTAGTGAAGAACCGATAGGTCTCCAACGTCCCCTCTTCACCCATCCCGCTGATGCCCCATGCCGGACGCGGGGCATACAAGCCAAGGCTGAGAATAGTGCCGCCGTTGATTTTGACCTCGCCGGCTTGCACCCGCTGGCCGAGGCGCTGCGCCTCATCGGTATCCCCGGCAAAGATATAGGCCTCCAGCCCATAGGGTGTGCCGTTGGCCAGCGCCAGCAGCTCATCGGTGGTGCGATAGCGGTGCACCGTCCCAATCGGGCCAAAAATCTCGTCCTGCGCCGCTTCTATCCCCACCCCGCTGACCAATGTGGGCTGCAAAAAGTGCCCGCCGAGGTTGGGCAGCGTGCCGGCACGGTGCAGCACCCCGCCGGCAGCTTCCAACTGACTCAGCTGTGTGCGCAGCTTGGCCAGATGCCCGCTGTGAATCATCGGGCCGAGCTGCGTGCCCGGGTCACACGAGTCGCCGATGACCAGCGCATCCAAGCGCGCCATCACACGCGCCATCAAGGCCTCATGCACCGACTCGTGCACAATCAGGCGACCCAGCGCGCGACACCACTGCCCGTTTAGCGAGGTCAGCAGGCTGACGACGCCTTCGGCGGCAAACTCAAGGTCGGCATCGGGCAGCACCATCACCGGATTGTTGCCGCCCATCTCCAGCTGTGCCGGCTTGAAATCCTGCGCACACAGCGCGGCAATCGACCGGCCACCCTCCACCCCGCCGGTGAACGACACCGCCCGTATCCGCCGGTCTGAGACCAGTGCCCGCCCAACCGCTGCCCCACCGTGCACCACCTGAAGCGCCCCACGCGGCATCCCAGCAGCATGAGCCGCCTCGGCGAACAGGTCGCAGGCATAAGGCGCCCACTCGGTCGGCTTGATAATGGTCGGGCAGCCAGCAGCGAGCGCGCTGGCCGCTTTGTGCGCCGCAAAGGTGGCCGGCGCATTCCATGCAATCAAGGCCAGCGCCGGCCCCCACGGTTTACGGTAGATATGGATGGGCTGGCCATTTTGATGCGTCTGGGTGGAATATGACCAATCCCCGCGCATCTGCTCGACCGCCAGATGCCACGCGCCGGTCACAATCAGGTTTAGCAAGCTGGTCAGTTTGATAATCACGCCGGTAGCGAACGCATCCAGCTCGGCAATGCGCCCCTTGCGCTTGTCCAGCTCGGCACTGACGCGCGCCAGCATATCGGCACGCTCGTCCAGCGGCAAATCGGCCCATGCGCCGCTCTCGTGACAGCGCCACGCCGCTGCCAGCGCCTGTTCGATACCTGCCGCATCTGTGCCCACCTGAGGCTGCACACGCTGACCGGTGTTCGGGTTTTCCAGCCATGTGGCATACTGCTGTGACGGCCTAACGAATTCACCGTCGATATAGTCCAATACCTCTGGCAGCTGCACGTGCTCTGATGCGCTCATGTCGCCTCCTCCTCTCCCTGATAGGCCATCGTGACACTGCGGGCCTGATGCACCGGCCCGTCTATCCCGCGCGGGTCAAGCGGATGACGCCGGTCAGCCACTGGCGATAGTTTTACCCCGCGCACGTTCAAGGTGCGAACGGCAAGCCCCCCACGATACAGCACCGTGGAGCGGGTACGTTCTGACGCCCCAATCAGGCGGATAAAATCTGGCTCGGCATAGCGCCGCAGCGAATCATCTATCTTGCTGGCCACAAACATCAGCGTATCGTGGCCGGCAGCCACCCCGATATGGCCCGGATCGCCCGGCCCAAGCGTGTCGAAGTGCAGTACCCCGTCCACCAGACTGCCGGTGAAGCTGCGCACATGCAGCGGCCTGCCCCGAAAAGTCACATTGGTTTGGCGATAGGTTTGGCCGTCAAACTCTACATACACAAGGTTGTCGAATGGAGACGCCCCGCCGACCATCCCATACGGGTCTTCGCTCAGCGGCGTGCCATCCAACGCGCACAGCTCCAGATGGTCATGCCACACCCCGCGCATCTGCATCAACAGATAGCCCACTGTGCCGGGCAAAAACACCGCGCTCATGGGGTTGGCCTTGCGCTGATGCTGAACTCGGCGGTGGCCTGCCGTTCTTGCGTGATGAACTCGGCGGCCATCAGCTTGCCTTTCTCGGGCGGGAAGGCCTGCACGAGACCGACAGAAGCATCGCGCAGCCCGCGCGCAATCACCCCACTGTTGCGGGTGTTGGATGTGCCGCACGCCTTGAGGGCCAGCACACACACATTGAAGGCGTGCTCGGCCATCTCGCCCTTGGCCAGCCGCCAATTCTTGACCGCCACCGACTTGGGCTGAACCGGCGGCTCGGATGCCTCCAGCTCAATCTGGCGGCGCAGCCACAGTGTGCCGGCCTCCAGCTGCGCCGCCATCTCGCCAATCAGCACCTGATGCATCGGCGATTCGGCCACCGGACGACCGGTGTCGGCAAACGTAGTCTGCATCAGATAGCCCAGCGCATAATCATAGACCGCATACGCCACCCCCAGATAAATCGCCGTCCCCGCCACTTGATTGCCAACAAACGTCCCGCGGCTGACCTGCATCATCCGCACGAACGCCCCGGGCAGGGTCAGCGCCTCATCGTCTGGCACAAACACATCTTGCAAGATGATGCCGTTATTGGCCGTGGCACGCATCCCGATGGCGTCCCACTCCTCACGCAGGCGAACGCCAGCGGCATCCCGCGGCACAAAAAACAGCGCGAGGCCATCGGCAGTGCTGTAGCCGTCCAAGATGGCAGTCACCAGATACTCGTCGGCCACACCAGACGCGCACCCAAACGACTTCACCCCATTGAGCATCCACCCGCCCTGCACCTTGACCGCTTTGGTCGAGATGGTGATGTTGCTGGTGGCGCTCTTGGCGCTTTCGCTGGCAAAGTTGGCCAGCCATTTGCGCTCGCGGCCCATCTTGGTCAGCACTTTTTCGGCAAAGGCCCGCACCACCTGTGCCTCGGCATCGCTGAACAGGCCGGCCTCAATCGCCTCTAGGCCCAGCAGCCCGCGCGAGGCCGATGAACAGTGAAAGAAATAAGCCAGCGCGGTCGATGCGCAAGCCGTCCCCATCGCAAAGGTCGCCGCGGCGAGGTCGCGCAGGCCGCCGCCCATCCCGCCATATTCGGTGGGCACAATCAAGCCCAACAGGCCGGCCTGCGCAAAGGTCTGCACGTGCGGGCGGTGAAACTGCCCCAGCTGATCAGCTTGCGCTGCTGCCTCGCGCAGGGCCGGCAGCACCGCTTCAACCGCACCAGCGCGCACCACCTCATCGGGCGTCAGCGCATCATACAAACGCTGTGCGGTCAGGGTCTTGGGCATGGTTTGCAAATCAGACATCACACACGCTCCTGTACAGCCGCCGCCACGGGGCGATGCAGATAAGCCCCGCGCGCCGGCCCAATCACCACGCCGTTTTCATAAATCAGCTGCCCGCGCAAAAAGGTGGCCTTCACCCTGCCGGTCAGCGTTTGCCCCTCAAATGGGGTATAGCCCTGCGCCGACTCGCTG
>DAOUCZ010000126.1:0-7175 GCA_034431675.1 Anaerolineae bacterium
CAACCTTGCCGACATCCCCCTCAGCACCGAGTTTGGCAACCTGCCAACCCCAGTGCCGACCAACACCCCAACCCCGACCCCGTCGGCCTAAAAAAATCCTTACAATCCCCAAACAGAAGCCCCGCCCCGTGCGGGGCTTTTGCGCTATAGTAGAGTGGCATCATACAGATAGTTATCTCGGCAGGCCTTACACACAGGCGGGGCACATGACTTTGGCTTTTTCCAATCGGGTTTGGCGGTGGGTTGTATCAGGTATGCTGCTGCTGATGCTGTTGGCGGGCTGTCAGCCCACCGACGATGCGCCAATCCCGACCCTCATCACCCTGCCGACCGCCACCGACCAGCCCCCGTCTCCTACGCCGGCGGATACCGCCACCCCACGCCCCACTGCCACCCCCGCCCCAACCGCCATCTTTGGCCGCGATGTGCCGGCAGATGCCTCCAATGGACAAGTCCGCGTCACCAACTATGTGCGCGACGAACAAGTGATTGAGGTCTATCTGGACGGCCTGCTGTTCAATGCCGGCCTACGCGCCGGTTACTCCAGCGCCCTAACGCCGATACGCGCCGGCCTGTTCACCGCCGCGCTGGACGCACAGGGCACGCGCGCCGCCACTGCCTTTGAGGTCACCGCCGGCCAGCTGATTGACCTGCTGGTGATAGGCGAAGGCCAAGACCTGCAAATCCTGCCCATCGCCCAGACCACCCAACCGCTCGATGCCGGTCAGGCATGGGTTTCAGTCGTCAGCGCCCTGCCGCCCGACGCCAATATCTCCATCGGCATCGACGCACAGCCCACCACCGCCTTTACCCAGACCATCGGTGAGCCACAGGTGATTGAAGCCGGTGCGCACACCTTCCGCGCCGCGCTCGGCGGCCAGCCCGTCGTCGATGAAACCCTGACCCTGCGCGAACTCACGGTCTACACACTGGTGCTGACCACCACCCGCGCCAATCCGCAGATGCGCTTGCAGCGCCTCGAAGCCCCGGTGCTGGGCCGCTACAGCGCTCAGATTGTGCACCTCAGCGCCGACACGCGCGAGATTGACGTGTATCTCAACGGCGAGCGCATTGCACAAGACGTCGCTTTCACCGATGCCCTGCCCCCCCGTGAGCTGGTCACCGCGCCGCAGCGCCTCAGCATCTATACCGCCGGCGCAGACCGCAGCGTATCGCCCCCCCTGCTCGAAAACTACAGCATCTCGGCCCGCCCCAGCACCCGCCTGATGCTGTTCCTCGTCGGCACACCAGACCGCCTGCGCGTCGTCCCCTATGAATGGGACACCTCGCCCGTGCCCGTGGGCAGCGCGCGCGTGGTGTTCTTCAACGCCGTGCCCGACGTGGTCGGCCTGACGGCAGGCATCGGGCCAGAGCCGTTCGACGGCTTCCGCCCGCTGGGCTATACCCAGTTTAGCACCGGTCAAATCATCAGCGCGGGGGAATTCACCCTCGTGATGCGCGACTCCATCAACACCAGCAGAGACATTATCGAGGCCAAAACCATCACCCTCAGCGCCGGCCAGCATGTGATATATGCCGCCACAGGCCGCGATGACCTGCCGCCCGCTACGTATCGCATCACGGTCGAACAATCCGAAGCGCTGGCCGCCGATGGCAGCCGTCTGCCCGAATCACGCGTGCGGTTTGTCAACGGGCTGGCCGACGGCATCACGGTTGATGTGTATGTCAACGGCCTGCTCAGCCTGCCCGCCCTCATCGCGCCGGCAGGTGGCCCACTCACCCCACTGCTGGGTGAGGAGTTCAGCCTGCTCGTGCGCCAAAACAACGACGGGCCAGCCCTCGTCGACATCCGCCTGCCCCTGCCTACTCCCGATGACTACAGCCTGTATTTCTATGGCTCACCAAGTGATGGCCTGCAAACGGTGATGGTCAACGACTCGCGGCTGAATATCGGCGGCAGCGGCGGCACACTGCGTTTGGTGCACCTGTCTGATAACCCTGATGCGGTGTTCAGCCTATACGCCGCCCAACGCCCCGCCGATTACACCCCCATACCCCCAACACTCACCCCTGTGCTGTCGGCCATGCCCAGCCCCACCCCCGAAATCCCGTGGACGCCAGAACCCACCGCAGAACCCTTCACCATCCCGCTGGATGCCCGCCCGCTCGTGCGTGATGTGGCCGGCGGAACGGCGTCGATACAGGTGCTGGCGCCGCCCAACTACTTCGACCTGTTGCTGACCGATGCCGGCGGGCGCATCCTTGCGCGGTTAGACGGCCTGACTGTGCCGACAGGGATGCACTACGACGTCGCAGCGTATACCTATCGCACAGCAAGCGGTGTGCAAACCATGCTGTTTATCGCGCCATATCCACCGCGTTAGGTCTGGTACATCGCCCAGCGGGCTGTATAATCCCATCCCGTCATCAAGACGCATCAAGATGGGGACGAAACGGGTGAACATACTCATCACCGGCGCGGGGGGGTTTGTCGGGCAGACGCTGGCCCGCTATTTGCGCGCCGCCTTACCACATGCCCGCTTGATCGGGACTCAACAGCCCGGGCACGCCGCCCCAGCGCTGGATGGGGTGCAGTGGGTTTATGCCGACCTGCGCGACCCCGACGCCGCGCAAGCGGTGCTGTCAGCCGCGCAGCCCAGCCAGATTTATCACCTTGCCGGTCAGGCTTTTGTGCCGCGGTCGTTTGAAAACCCGTGGGAGACGCTGGAGACCAACATCCGCGCCCAGCTCAACCTGCTGACCGGCTGTATTGCGCTGGGCATCGCCCCGCGCATGGTCATCGCTGGCTCGGCAGAGGTCTATGGCGCGGCCAACCTCACCCCCATCACCGAAGACACGCCGCTCGCCCCCAGCAGTCCCTACAGCGTCAGCAAGGTGGCACAAGACATGCTGGGCCTACAATATCATCTCAGCCACGGCTTGCCCATCGTACGGGCGCGCCCATTCAACCATTTTGGGCCGGGCCAAAGTGACTTGTTCGTCGCGCCGGCCTTTGCCATGCAGATTGCGCGCATCGAAGCCGGCCTTCAGCCCCCCATCCTCAAGGTTGGCGACCTATCAGCACGGCGTGACTTCACCGACGTGCGCGATGTGGTGCGCGCCTATCACCTGATGATGGAGCACGGACGCGCCGGTGAAGCCTACAACGTGGCCTCGGGCAAGGCCCGCACCATCCAGAGCCTGCTGGAGGGCCTGCTGGCCCATGCGCGGGCAGACATCAGCGTCGAAGTGGACAGCGCCCGCCTGCGCCCCAGCAAAATCCCCATCCTCGAAGGCGATTACAGCCGCCTGCACGCTGCCACCGGATGGCAGCCCCAGATACCGTTTGAACAAACGCTGCGCGACCTGCTCGAAGACTGTCGGCAGCGCGTAAAAGGAGCATAACCCCACCATGACCAAACGCGCCCTCATCACCGGCATCACCGGACAGGACGGCTCTTATCTGGCCGAACTGCTGCTCAGCAAAGGCTATGAAGTCTATGGCCTAATCCGGCGCACCAGCACCGTGCGCTATGAGCGCATCCGCCACATCCAAGACCAGATTAAAATCATCTCTGGCGATATGGGCGACCAAACCAGCCTGACCAAGGCCCTCACCCTCGCCCAACCCGATGAGGTCTACAACCTCGCCGCCCAGAGCTTTGTCCAGACCTCGTGGGATCAACCGGTCTTCACCGGTGATGTCACCGCGCTGGGCGTCACCCGCCTGCTGGATGCCATCATGGCCGTCAACCCGCGCATCCGCTTCTATCAGGCCTCGTCCTCCGAGATGTTTGGCAAGGTGCAAGAAGTGCCGCAAGTCGAGACTACGCCGTTTTATCCCCGCAGCCCCTACGGCGTGGCCAAGGTCTATGGGCACTGGATCACCGTCAACTACCGCGAAAGCTATGGCATTCATGCCAGCAGCGGCATCCTGTTCAACCACGAAAGCCCACGCCGCGGCCTAGAGTTCGTCACGCGCAAGGTGGCCTATCACGCGGCCAAAATCAAGCTCGGCAAGGCCAAAGAGCTGCGCATCGGCAACCTTGACGCCCAACGTGACTGGGGCTTTGCCGGCGACTATGTGCGCGCCATGTGGCTGATGCTCCAGCAGGATACCCCCGACGACTACGTCGTCTCAACCGGCAAGACCCACAGCGTCAAGCGCCTGCTCGAGGTCGCCTTTGAGACCGTTGACCTGAACTGGCAGGACTACGCCGTGCAAGACCCTGCCTTTATGCGCCCCGCCGAGGTCGATTTGCTGATTGGCAACCCCGAAAAGGCCAAAAACATCCTCGGCTGGACGCCCGAAGTCTCGTTCGAGCAGCTCATCCAGATGATGGTCGAAGCCGACCTGCACGCCCTCAAACGCGGCGACATGGAATAACGCCCCGTGCGCCTCGTCGACACACACGTCCATCTGGACTTCGACGCCTATGACCCCGACCGCGCCGAGGTGCTGTCACGCGCCGCCGCTGCCGGGGTCACCCGCCTGATTATCCCGGGCGTCGATGCCGAAACCAGCCAAAACGCCGTGCGCCTGAGCGCGCAGCACCCGGGCGTCATCTATGCGGCGGTGGGCTGGCATCCCAACAGCACAGCCCACTTCACCCCCGCCGACCTCGCCCATGTCCGCCAGCTGGCCGCTCAGCCTGCGGTGGTGGCCATCGGCGAAATCGGGCTGGATTATTATTGGGACAAATCCCCCAAAGAGCGGCAGGCCGAGGCCTTTGAGGCCCAACTAGCCCTCGCCGCAGAGCTAAAGCTGCCGGTCATCATCCACAACCGCGACTCCAGCGCCGACCTCGTACCGATGTTGGAGCGTTGGGCCGCCAGCCTGCCGGCAGCACAGCGCGCCCGCGCCGGCGTGCTGCACAGCGTGTCCGCCCCGTTCGAGCTGGCCATGCGCGCCGTCGAAGCGGGGTTCTACGTTGGGTTTACCGGCCCAATCACCTATAAAAATGCCGAGGAGACCCGCCGCCTTGCCGCTGCCGTGCCGCTAGAGCGTATCCTCGTCGAAACTGACGGCCCATACCTAACGCCCATCCCGTATCGGGGCAAGCGCAACGAGCCGGCTTATATCCCCTATATCATCGAGCGCATCGCCACCGCCCGTCAGATGGACGCCGAGCAGGTGGCAGAACACACCACCCGCAACGCCCAAGCCCTGTTCGCCCTGCCTTAGCGCTCAGGCACGGGTACGCCGCAGCAGATAGCGCCCGCGCACCCAGATAAAAATCAGCGCAAAGGCGGCGGTGGTCGTCAGCACGATGGCAGGGCCAGCGGCGATGTCGAGGTGATAGCTCAACAGCAGGCCAAGCACCCCACACACCGCTCCCAACGAGGCCGAAATCCACATCATATGGTGCAGGCGCTTGGCCAACAGCTGCGCCCCCGCCGAGGGCACAATCAGCATCGCCAGCATCAGCGCCGCGCCCACCACCTGCAAGCTGGCGATGATGGTCACCGCAATCAGCGCCAACAGCACCATCCGAAACCCTTCTGCCGGCAGTTTCATCGTCAGCGCCAGATTCGGGTCAAAGCTGATGATTTGCAGCTCCTTATACAGCATCAGCACCACCGCCAGCACAAACACCGCACACCCCGCCATAATCCACAAGTCAGAGGCCTGAATGCCCAAGACGTTGCCAAACAGGATGTGTACAAGGTCGCGCCCATAGGCCCGCTGGTCACTGCTGATGATGGCAATCCCCAGCGCATACATCGCCACAAACACGATGCCGATGGCTGTATCTTCCTTTAGGCGTTCGCCGCGCGTCAGCCAGCCAATGCCCAAGGCCGAGAGCAGACCAGCAATCAGTCCGCCCACAAACAACGCCCCACCCGTCGCCCCGCCCGTGACGATATACGACACCGCCACGCCGGGCAGGATACTGTGGCTCATGGCGTCGCCATAAAACGACATGCCCCGAATCACCACGTAGCACCCAATCACCCCGCTGACCGCGCCAATCAGCACCACCGCCAGCAGCGCCCGCTGCATAAACACGTAACTAAACGGCTGAAACAGCCACTCCCCCACGTCCATCCCGCTCACCTCTCCCGCTTATCCGTGCCCGTGTTCATCAGCAATCACCAGCGTGCCCTGCCCAGAATCGTGCAGCACACTCACGCGCGAGCCATAGGCGGCCTTGAGGTTGTCTGGCGTATAGACCGCTTGAGGCGTGCCAAAAGCAATCAAGCGCCGCTTAATCAATAGCATTTTGTCGAATTGGGTAGTGGCCAATTCCATATCGTGAGTGGCCACCAGCACCGTCACCCCATCGCTGCGCAGACGGTCTAACGTGCCCAGAATCTCCTCATACGCGGCGGGGTCAAGCCCATTAAACGGCTCATCCAACAGCAGAACCTGTGCCTTTTGCACCAGCGCCCGCGCGATAAACACCCGCTGCTTCTGTCCGCCAGACAGCCGCCCGATGCGGCGGTCTATCAGCCGATCCATGCTCACCAGCGCCAGCACCCGCCGCACCTCTTCCCAGTCCTGTTTGCCCGGCCAGCGCAGCCACCCAATCTGACGGGCACGCCCCATCATCACCACATCGCCCACAGTGGCCGGAAAGTTCCAATCCACCTGATTCTGCTGCGGCACATACCCAATCAGGCTGTGCGAGGTGCGGCAGTCCAGCCCCCCCTGCGAAATCTGACCGTTGGTGAACGGGATAATGCCCGCAATCGCCTTGAAGAGCGTCGATTTGCCCGCACCGTTTGGGCCTATCACAGCCACACGTTCGCCGGCCATCACGTCAAACGTCACATCCTGAACCGCGCGGGAATCGTTGGGATACCCGGCGGCAAGATCAATCACCGAAAGAGCAGGCAGCGCACACATGAGCATCCTTCTAAACCATAAAAATCAGCACGGGCAGCACCCCGTGAATCACAGATGGGTGATAGGGACATCCCCCATCACCCATCATCTGTTGTTTGATGGGGCGTTTATTCTAACGCTTGCGCGATGGTCTGAACATTGACAGTCAGATAATCCAGATAGGTCGCAGCAGGCCCATCCGCAGCGCTGAGCGAGTCGGTATAAAGGGCATAGAACGACACGCCGGCCTCGGCAGCCACCTGCCGCGCCACCGCCGCCGAGATGGTGGTCTCGGCAAACACAGCCGCCACCCCTTCTGCGCGAATCAACTCCACCAAGCCCACCACGGCCTGCGCGCTTGGCTCGGCAAATGCGCTGCCGCCCG
>DAOUCZ010000127.1:0-38355 GCA_034431675.1 Anaerolineae bacterium
CGTTTTTTTGGTGAAGGGGGGATTATGACTCGAATGGTGCGTGTCGTGCTAAAATGATAAGCGTGAAACCCAACGATATGGAACGCCCACAGCGGAGTGTAGACAGACGTGCCCCAAAGCACACTGTACAGGCATGTTCAGGTGACTCTCAGTCCTATTGGTACATAATCTTGGGGCTGGACAGTAGAGATAGATCATGTCGCTATCCGGAATTTGATTGACAAAAGGGTAGAAAGTTTGTGCGGTTAAGTCACCAGTGTCAGATGAAATCTTGTCTAATACACATCAAAATCCTCCCGAAGCTCGTCGAGGGTGGTATACATCTTGTGCCTCACGCGGTCGCATTGGGACAGTGCGGAGCGCGTATCACGGCATGGTCAACGCCCATAAAATCACAACGCCGCTGCCGGCTGAGCCGGCGGCCCGTCTTCAGCACAAAAAAACGCCAGCAGATGTGCATCTGCCGGCGTGGGGTGCTCCACAGGCTGGATTCGAACCAGCAACCCATCGGTTAACAGCCGATTGCTCTGCCGTTGAGCTACTGTGGAACGGCATGTCTAATGATACAACAGCCTGCCGGTGTGTCAAGGGCTGACCAGCGCGATGTTGCCCTTTTATCCCTAGGCTGCTGAACGGTCTGTGACGAGGCGGTCTGCCGGGCGCTGACGCAGTAGGGCCAGCGCCCCCACCGACGCCAGCGACAGCCCAATCATCACCCACACCAGAAGGTCATAGCTGCCCGTGACGTCGTGAAGCCAGCCCGCGCCGACCGGCGCAAACGTCCATGCCAGCGTCAATACCATTGACATCACGCTGGAGATGCGCCCATAGTGCATCGCGCCAAACTCGCGCCCGATGATGGACGCCCGCGCCAGCGTCTTAGCCCCATACGCCGCCCCAAACACCATCACAAACAGCCACAGCACCACCGGCGAAGCCGCATCGCCCAGCAGCAGCAGCATCGCCACCACTTGCAGCGCCATCACCCCGAACACCATCACCCGACCGCTGAAGCGGCGGTCGAGCGGGGCAAACACCAACCGTCCCGCCACCTGCATCGTCCCGATTGCGCCGCTGGCCAGCGCCGCCGACGTGGCGCTGATGCCGGCTTCCATCAGATAGGGGATGATGTGCACGCGGATGGCCTGTGCCGCCAGCGTGGATAGCAAAAACGACCCCGCAATCACCCAGAACACCTTGCCGCGCAGCACTTCCCCCACCACCATCCCGCTGACCACCGCCGCCGGCGGCGCATCCGGCGCGATGCGCTCGCCGTCGGGCAGCAGGCCGAGGTCTTGCGGACGGCGGCGCAGCACCAGCGCGTGCGGCAGGATGGTGGTCAGGCCCAGCACAATCCCCAGAATCAGCACACTGGTGCGCCAGCCGTGCTGATTGAGCAGCCAGTCCGACAGCGGCACAAAGATGCTGCTGGCAAACCCCGCCGCAAAGGTGATGAGCGCCAGCGCGTTGGTGCGCCCCCGCTCAAACCACACCGTCACCACCGCAAAAGCCGGCTCGTACAGCGTGGCCGCCGCACACACCCCCAGCCCAATCCAAATCAGATAGAACATAAGTGGGTCGCTGACCTGAGACCATGCGATGACCAGCAGGCTCGCCCCCACCGACCCGACCGTCATCAACAACCGTCCACCGTGCCGGTCAATCCAACTGCCTACCAGATAGGCCATCCCCCCGCTGACCAGCAAAAACAGCGAGAACGCGCCGGTCAGCATCCCGCGACTCCACCCCAACTCGGCCTCCATTGGGGTGATGAACACGGTAAAGGCATAATAGATGACGCCCCACGAAATCGTCTCAGTCACCGCCAGCGTCAGGGTGATGACCCATCCATAGTACAGTTTTGTCTTCACGATGGCCTTTGCTTACTTGATGCGAATATCCCCAAGCGACAACACCGAAATTTTCGCGCTGGTCGGCACGCCGCAGCACACCCCGCCGTCTTCTGGACTGCCCGAGCACACACCGGTCTCTGGCAGCTCCAGCTGAACCTGACGAGCCGCCTCCCAATCGCCGGCCAGCGCGGCAACCACCGAACGCACCTGCTCATAACCGGTCAGCAGCAGAAAGGTTGGGGCGCGCCCGTAGCTCTTCATCCCGACGATGTAGAAATCCTTTTCGGGCTGACGCAGTTCGGCCTCACCGTGCGGGGGAACAGTCCCGCAGGAGTGAAAATTGGGGTCAATCAGCGGGCCAAGCGCACGCACCGCCTCGGTAGACGAGTCGAGGTCGAGGCGCAGCTCGCGCAGCATCTCCAGATTGGGGCGTGCGCCGGTCGCGCCGATGATTTCATCAACCAAGACGGTGTGTGGGCCGGTCGGGGTCTCACCGCTGACCGCAAGACCGTCCGGCGTGTGCTCGATGCGACGCACCTTAAACGGCGAAACCACCGTCAGCGTCCCAGATTCAACCAGTGCGCGCAGGCGCGTGCCCAACGCCGCGCGGGCCGGCAGGCCGTCACCGTCGCCGCCGCCAAAGCTGCGGGCGCTGTTGGCGCTGCGCGTTACCCACACGATTTGAGTGTTGGGGGCTTCGGCTTGCAGGCGTGCAAGGTCAAGCAGGGCGTTCACCGCGCTGTGACCGCTGCCGACCACCATCACACGGCGGTTGGCATAGCGCGCGCGCTGCCCCCCCAGCACATCGGGGATGCCATAGGCGATGTGGGCGGCGCTGCTGCGCTCCCCGATGGCCGGCAAACCGTCTGCGCCCAACGGGTTGGGGTTTTGCCATGTGCCGGTGGCATCGATGACCGCGCGCGCCTCATAGACCGCCTCGCGCCCGTCGTCATAGGCCACGTGGATGCGATAGGGCGCATGGTCACGCCCATGACTGCGCATCTTGTCCGCATCGGTGTGCGAGATGGCCACCACGTGCGCGCGCGTGTGCAGGTGCGGCGCAATCTGCGGCAGGGCCGCCAGCGGCTCGAGATAGCGGCTGACCATGTCGCCGCCGGTCGGCAGCGCCTCTGGTTCGGGGTGCTGCCAGCCGGCAGCGCTCAACAAGCGGGCCGCTGCACCATCAACCGTGTACTGCCACGGCGAGAACATCCGCACCTGCGCCCAGTCCCGCAGGTTTGCGCCCACCTGCGCCCCACGCTCAAACACCATAAAGGACTGACCACGCTCAGCCAGATGTGCCGCCGCCGCCAACCCCACCGGCCCTGCGCCAATCACCGCAACCGGTAATGTCGTCATTGTTTCGCTCATGATGTGTTTTCTCCTATCGTCCCAAGACTAGCCCGCGCTACAGCGCGTCACAAGCACCAATCTGCATACAGTCACCCAACCATTTTTTTGCCTATATCGTAAAAATACGATAAAACGTGGCAAAAAAAGAGCACCTATCCCCTAGCCACATGCGCCGCTGCACAAGCCGCTCAGCGCATCCACCTGCTGCTTGAGCCAACCCAGCATCTGCGGGTCAAGGCAGTAGCACACCGCCGGCCCGTCAATCGTGCCGCTGATGATGCCGGCCTCGCGCAGCACCTTGAGATGCTGTGACACGGTGGCCTGCGCCAGCGGCAGCGCCTCGACGATGTCGCCGGTGATGCACTGCGGGTTGCGGGCCAGATACAGCACGATCTGGAGGCGGGCGGGGTGCGCCAGCGCCTTCATCACCTGTACCAAACGCAGTTCGTCATCGGTCAGATCATAGGGTTTAGAAGAGGTGTTTGTCTGCATTATCGTATTTTTGCGATAAAAGCGTGTTTTGTCAAGAGGCGTTGTATTGTGGTCATATTTGCATGGGATGTCAGCGTTCCTTCATGGGCCGTTCAGTCGGGAGGTGCGGGCACGCAGTGGCGTGCCCGCACAGGCCGGACGGTCGGTTATTCTTCGGTTGGGGTGGGGTCGGCCTTCTCCAGCACCAGCTGGACAGTGCCGCGCTCATCGGTCAGGATCAGGTGGCGCGCGCCGATTTGATAGCGCGAGGCGCTGGTCAGGCCGTTGAGGAAGTCGAATTCCTGCTGCATCAGGTTGGCCTCGGTGCAGGCGCGGCGCGTGCTGAACAGGCTGGAGATGCTGACGGTCTCGACCTCGTCCTGAGTGCCATAGCTGTACTCGCCGCCAAAGGTGTTGCACCCGCCGTAGCCGCTGACCGTCCAATCGCTGCCAAAGGTGAGCGTGAGTGCTTCTGCGCCGGCCACTGGCGCGCCGTTGAGCGATTGCAGCGTCCATGACGAGCCTTTCAGCTCGCCGATTTTGCCATAGACCAGCGTGATGGTGTCGGCATCGCTGCTGACGCTGACGGTTGAGCCGTCGGCGCTGGTGGTGGTCTTGATGCCGGTCAGGGTCAGGGTGTCGGCGGTCAGGCTGTAGGCCGTCACCGATTGCAGCGCGGTCAGATAGGCCATCTCTTGGGCGTTGAACTCGTCCTCGATACAGGCGCGGAAGGTGCTCATCACCGGCGAGATGGTGAACACGCCGTTTTTGGCGGTGTAGTTTGCGCCATAGCTGTTGCAGCCGCTGTCGCCGCTCAGCTCATCCCAGTACAGCGTCAGGGTGATGAGCTTGCCGGGCAGGGGGGCTTCACCGTTCAGGCTGAGCAGTTCCCAGCGCGAGTCGGTCAGCTTGGGCATTGGGGCAAAGCGGAGCGTGCCGCCATCGGACAGGGTGAGCACCAGCTGGCCGGCCTCGTCGATGGCATAGCTGGCGGTGCGCCCCAGCGCATCCAAAAAGGCCGATTCTTGCGTCATGGCTGGGCCGTCGCAGGCCATCAGCGTGCTGACCAGCATCCCAAAGGTCAATCGGTCGCCTGCTGCCGTGTAATCGCCGCCATAGCCGTTGCAACCGCCGCTGCCGCCGGCGCGCCCATCATAGCCAAAGGTCAGGGTGGAGACCACGCCTTCTGCTGCCGGCGTGTCGTTGATGGCCACCAGCTGCCACTCACTGCCGGCCAGTCCGTCGTCTGTGCCTTCGGCGCGGGCCTGCCCTGCCGGCAAGGCCCATGCCAGCGCCAAAAGGATTGCTAACGGTATCCATTTCATGGTTGATGCCCTTTTCTGTTTATCGGAGCTTACTCTCGATGATATGACGAACAGAAACGGCGTAAAGTTCCCCATTTGTACCGGTTATGTGCAGAGAATGGCCGTCAGCCTGTGCGGTGGCGCACCTGCCGCGCGGCCTCGAACAGGATGACCGCAGCGGCGGCCATGGCGTTGAGCGACTCGGTTTGGGCGGCCATCGGGATGCTGACCAGCTCGGTGGCCAGCTGGCGGGCCTTCTCGCCGAGGCCGTGCGCCTCACTCCCGACAATCAGCGCCCAGCGGCCCGTCCAATCGGTCAGGTCATAGGCGTGTGGGCCGGCGGCATCGGCGGCGCGCACGGTCAGACCGTCCAGATAGCCGGCAATCTGCCCCCAGTCGGCCTCGACCACCGGCAGCCGAAAATGTGCCCCCATGCCCGAGCGCAGCGCCTTGGGGTTATAGGGGTCGGCGCAGTGCGGCGACAGAATCGCCACCTCGACGCCGGCGGCGGCGGCACTGCGCAGCAGCCCGCCCACGTTGCCCGGGTCGCCCAGCTCATCCATCACCAGCACGCGGCGCGGGTTTTGGGGCAGCGGCGGCATCGGGATGGGGAACACCCCGACCATGCCCTGCGGCTCTTCGGTGGCGCTGACGTGGGCCATCACCTCCTCAGTGACCGCAAAGACCGGCACGCGCATCTTGTTCAGCAGGGCCAGCAGGGGCGGGTTGGCGTCGGGGGTATACAGCACATAATCGGGGCGCTGACGGCGGTCGAGCGCGTCTTTGAGCAGGCGGTCGCCCTCCACCGCAATCTTGACATGCTTGCGGCGTGCGCGGGCGCGGTGCTGGAGGGCATTGGCCAGCTTGACCCGCTCGTTTTGCAGGGACGTAATCAGTTCCATGGGGTGATAGACCTCGATAACCATTGAGTCTCCCCATCATACACCGTCCACTGGCCAGAGTTCAGGGCCTGCGCTAAGCCATCTGGGGCAATCGTTTCAAAATCAGCCATTGGTTCATAAGAGGGCAAAATGGTGCGTAGGGGCGCATCGCGATGCGCCCGTGACGTCGGGCAGTTCACGAACTGCCCCTACAAAACCCATCGCGATGGGTTTTGACCCTACCAGAAAATTTGAAGCGATTGCCCTGCCAAGCCATCCGCTCAACCTTGACCGACCGGTAGAACGGGCCTAGCATAAACACACCATTTTTTCGTCCTAAATCGGTTAGGATGTGACATCATGAACGATACCTTGGCCCTTGTGCGGCATATCGGGCGGTGGCTGCCGCTGGCCGGCCTGATTGGGGTGCTGGCAGGGGCAGCCTCGGCGTTGTTTTTGGCCCTGCTCGAGCAGGCCACTCAAATTCGCCTTGGCCATCCGTGGTTGGTGTTTCTGCTGCCGTTGGGCGGCTTGATGGTTGGGTGGGTATATTGGCGGTGGGGCGGGCTGGCCAACGGGGGCACAGGCCATGTCATCGACCAAGCCCACACCCTCAGCACGCGCGTGCCGGCCCGCATGACCCCGCTGGTGCTGATTGGGACGGTGATAACGCATCTGTTCGGCGGGTCTGCCGGGCGCGAGGGCACAGCGGTGCAGATGGGGGCAAGCCTTGCCGATACTCTGCGCCGCGCGCTGCGGCTGACCGACCCCACCGAGCGGCGCTGGATGCTGCAAGCCGGCATCAGCGGCGGGTTTAGCGCGGTGTTTGGCACACCGGTGGCCGGGGTGGTGTTTGGGATGGAAGTGCTGAATATGGGCCGTGTGCGCTATGATGCGCTGGTGCCGTGCCTGATTGCCGCGCTGGTGGGCGACCTGAGCGCGCGTGTGCTTGGCGCACATCACGCGCACTATCCGCAAACCCCGCTGACCGAGCTGGATGCCGCGCTGGTGCTGAAGGTGGCGCTGGCCGGTGTGCTGTTTGGGCTGTGCGCATGGCTGTTCATCAGCCTGACACATGCGGTCAAGCACGCGGCGGCCCACTGGCTGCGCTGGCCACCGCTGCGCCCGCTGGTGGGCGGCGTCGCGGTGATTGCGCTGGCGGCCATGCTGCAAACCGATGCCTATCTGGGCCTGAGCCTGCCGCTGATTGCCGACAGCGTGAACGGCGCTGGCGTCCCGCCCTTGGCCTTTTTGTTCAAGCTGGTGCTGACTGCGGTCACGCTGGGGACGGGCTTTATGGGCGGCGAGGTCACCCCGCTGTTTGTGATGGGGGCGACGCTGGGCTTTAGCTTGGGCGGGCCGCTGGGGGTTGAGCCGACCCTGCTGGCCAGCATCGGGTTTGTGGCGGTGTTTGCCGGCGCTAGCAATACCCCGCTGGCCTGCGCGCTGATGGGCATTGAATTGTTTGGCGGCGGCGCGGCCCTGTATTTGCTGATGGCTTGTGCGCTGGCTTATTTGTTCAGCGGGCATCGCGGTATCTATATGACGCAGCGCCTTGACACCCCCAAAGCGCCGTCGGATGCGCCGGTGGGTGTGCCGCTGAAAGACCTATAAGGAGAATCGGCGATGAAGCTGGTCTTTTTGGGCGCAAGCCTGACCGAAGGGGTGTATGGCGGCAGCTATGTGCGCGCGGTGGCGCGTGCCCTGCCGCACTATACCATCGTCAATCGGGGGGTGGGCGGCAGCACAGTGAATAAGCTGCTGGGGCGAGTGGAACAGGTGCTGGAGGATGCGCCAGATGCCTGTTTTGTGCTGGCCGGCAGCAATGACGCGCTGGCTTATGCCTTTCCGCTCACCCGCCCCTACTACAAATCGCAGCAAGACCTGCCCACTGGCTATCTTGAGCCGGATGAATACACCGCCCTGCTGCGCGATGTGCTGACCGAGCTGTCGCTGCATCATGTGCTGACGCTGGTCGGGCTGCCGCCGATGGAGTACAGCCCACAGGCTGCGCAGGCCATGCAGCTGTTCAATGCCCGCACGCGCGCAGTGGCCGACGCGCTCAACCTGCCGGTGTTTGATTTTGGCGCACACTTTAACCCGCCTACCCTGCCCGAGCGCCCGCCCTTAACGCTGCAAACGGTGTTTCAGATTGGTGACCGCGTCAAGGCCGGCTGGGCGGATTATGATGCCGAGCAGCAGGCCGGCGGGTACAGCTACAGCTTTGACGGCATCCATTTTACGCCGGCAGCGGCTGAGCGCGCTGGCGCGCTGCTGGCCGAGTGGCTGCGCCAGACGCTGTGATACGCACAAGGAATGAGGGATAGGGATGGAAGATGTGTTGAAGGCCATCGCGCTGGGTGTGGTGGAGGGGCTGACCGAGTTTTTGCCGGTTTCGTCCACCGGCCACTTGATTTTGGCCGCGCACTGGATCGATTTTCCGGTGGCACTGCGCGAGTTATTCGAGATTTTTATCCAGCTGGGGGCGGTGTTTGCGGTGGTGTGGTATTACCGTGCCGAGTTTGCCCGCCAGATTCGCGGGGTGCGCACGGATGCCGCCATTAGACGCCTGTGGCTGTGGATTGTGGTGGCCAGTGTGCCGGCGGGGGGGCTGGGCCTGCTGTTCCGCAGCGAGCTGAAGGCCGCACTGTTCAACCCGACGGTGGTGGCGGTCTCGCTGATTCTCGGCGGCATCGTGTTTATCGTGTATGAGCGGCGTGATGAGCCGGCCCAACCCATCACCGACCCGTCTCAGCTGTCTTGGCGTCAGGCGGCGTTGATTGGCGTGGCGCAGATTGCCGCGCTGGTGCCGGGCGTATCACGCTCTGGCGCGACCATCTTGGGCGGGATGATGGTGGGCCTAAGCCGTCCTGCGGCGGCGGCGTTCTCGTTTTGGTTGGCGCTGCCGGTGTTGGGGGGCGCGTCGGGCGTGGAGCTGCTGACCAGCCTTGACCTGTTGAGTGGGGATGTGCTGGCACTGCTGCTGGTTGGGACGATTGTCTCAGCGATTTTTGCGTTTTTAGCGGTAAGCTGGTTGCTGCGTTATGTGGCCCGCAACCGTTTTACCCCGTTTGGGTGGTATCGTATTGTCTTGGGGGTGTTGGTGCTGCTGACGCCGGCGGTGATGAACGGATAGGCCGCCGCAGCTTTGCATCAAACAACAAGGGGGATGACTGAGATGAGCCGTTGGATGCGCATCCTATGCCTCGTTGGGGTGATGATGGCCTACAGCGTGACGGGGGCGGCGCAGGATGCGCCCGCACCTGCCGATCCGCAGGCCCTGCCCACCCCGATTGACCCGACTGCCCCGCACCTGATTGAACTGCGCGCCAGCGATGGATTGGTGCTGCGTGGCGCTTATTTTGCGCCGCATGCCAGTGCGCCGGCGGTGCTGATGCTGCATCAGCTGTATACCACGCGCGAGAGCTGGAACACGCTGGCGCTGGCGTTTATGGAAGCCGGCTATAACGTGCTGGCGGTTGACCTGCGCGGCTATGGCAAAACGCGCGGCGCGATTAATTGGCGGCAGGCGCAGGATGATACGCTGCGTTGGGCGGCATGGCTCAGCCAACAGGACGGCGTGCAGTCAGTGACGATGGTGGGCAGCAGTATGGGGTCGTCGCTGGCGATTGCCGGATGCGCGGCTTTTTCGGCGTGCCGTGGGGTGGTGGCGCTGTCGCCGGGTCTCAATTATTTTGGCGTCTCGGTGGAGGGGGCGCTGGATGACGGGATACCGATGCTGGTCATCTATGCCGAGCGTGACCGCTACCCGTCGGAAGACGTGCCGGTGATGCAGGAGATTGCCGGGGATGCGCTGGACATCACCATGATTCCGGGCCGCGCCCACGGCGTAGACATGCTGCGCGAAGACACCACCCTGATACCGGACATCATCGGGTGGGTGCAGGGTCTGTAACAGGGCAAAGCCGGCGGCCTTACCCCGATTGGGGTCTGTGCGCTGTGCAGCGGCCTTAGCGCTGGCGCATCATGCGGGCAAGGGCCGCGCCCGAGGTGGTTGAGCCGGGCAGGGTATTGAGGAATTCTTCGTTGGTGTCATATTGGCGCAGGTTGTTGATGAGCTGCTCGGTGGCGCCGACCGGCCCGACGGTGTCATCCTCGGCAAGGTGCGCCCACATGCGCCGCAGCATATAGACGCGCTGCACGATGTCTTGGCCCAACAGCAGTTCTTCGCGGCGGGTGGACGAGCGCTCAAGGTCGAAAGCGGGGAAGATGCGGCGTTCCTGCAGGCGGCGGTTGAGGTGCAGCTCCATGTTGCCCGTGCCTTTGAACTCCTCATAAATCAGGTCGTCCATCTTGCTGCCGGTATCCACAAGGCAGGTGGCCACGATGGTCAAGCTGCCGCCCTCTTCCACATTGCGCGCCGCGCCAAAGAAGCGCTTGGGCGGTTGGATGGCCATCGGGTCGAGGCCGCCCGACAGCGTGCGCCCGCTGGTGGGCACGACGAGGTTGTAAGCGCGCGCAAGGCGGGTGATTGAATCGACGAGCAGCACCACATCGCGCTTCATCTCGACCAACCGCTTGGCGCGCTCGAGCGCCATCTCGGCCACCTGCACGTGATGGTGCACGGGGTCGTCAAAGGTGCTGGCGACCACCTCGGCATCCACCGAGCGATCCATATCGGTGACTTCTTCGGGCCGTTCGCCAATCAACACCATCATCAGGTGCACTTCGGGATAGTTCTCGCTGATGGCGTTGGCGATTTCTTTGAGGATGGTGGTCTTGCCGGCTTTGGGCGGGCTGACAATCATGCCGCGCTGCCCCTTGCCGACCGGCGCAATCAGGTTCAGGATGCGCGTAGACAGCACGCGCGGGTCGGTTTCGAGGTCAAAGCGCCGCGTGGGGAAGATTGGGGTCAAGTCTTCAAAGTTGGGGCGGTCTTTGGCTTCATCAGGGTGCACCCCGTTGACCGCGTCCACGCGCAGCAGCCCATGGAATTTCTCGTTATCTTTGGGCTGGCGCACCTGCCCAATCACCATATCGCCGGTGCGCAGGGCAAAGCGTTTAATCTGGGCCTGTGCCACATAAATATCGTTGGGGCCGGGCAGGTATTTATCGGCACGCAAAAAGCCGACCCCGTCGTGCATGATTTCGAGCACGCCGCCGCGCAGCTTGAGGCCGCGCTTTTCGGCGTCTGCACGCATGATTTCGACGATTAAATCTTGCTTTTTGAGGCGGCTAAAGCGCGGGATGCCCAGCTCGCGGGCAAGGTGGCGCAAATCGTCAAGCGTGCGTTGTTCGAGGGTTGAGATGTCCATGAGGGG
This sequence comes from Anaerolineae bacterium, assembly GCA_034431675.1. Classification (GTDB taxonomy): domain Bacteria; phylum Chloroflexota; class Anaerolineae; order Aggregatilineales; family Phototrophicaceae; genus Flexicrinis. The sequence continues at coordinate 11,145 of DAOUCZ010000127.1, forward strand.
TGAGGCCCAGTGCGATAAGTAGACAGAGGATGGTGCGGGGACTGCGCACGGCAGCACATCACAGGACTGGCATGGATTGGGTGACACGTGCAGCAGATGTGATGGGCCAAGCGGCTTGGCGTCAGACCCCCGTAGTCTTGAGAAAGGGTGGCGGTGCGCCGTTGCGGGGGGTGATAAGTGCCGGCAGGGGCGCGGCAGGTGGAAAGTGTGAGACTTTCGGGCAATATAACAGAGAAATCCAGTACTGTCAAACTGAGGGGGCGGGGGTGTCAAAAGGATCGGATGAGATGGCCCACAACCCCTAAAACAAGCTGAGCTGCTGCATATTGTCCTGATCGGGCTGAGCGGGGGCATCTGACGCTTCAAAGGCGGCGCGGTCAAGCGCCTCTTGCAGGGCGTCAGCGGTCAGCGGCTGACCGTCGCGGTCATGTGGGGTCAGGTTCTTTTCGGTGCAGGATGGGCACTGGCACTCCAGCGGGTGACGGTTGTCGAGCGGGGCTGCTGCGATGCCGCTGGGGGCGGGCAGGCCGGCGATGTCCTGCACATTGGGCACAAAGTCGGGCGGCATCTCATCGGCGCGCATGGTGGCTTCGACATACAGCTGACGCAGCTCGTCCTCGCCAAAGCCGACGCGGTTCATCACCCCGCCCAGCGTGCGCAGGGTCTCGCGGTCGTTGGCGCGGGCGGTCTCTTTGTAGTGCTCGCGCAGGCAAGCGCGCCACTCGTCGGTAAAAGGGCTATCCGCCATGATGGGGGGTGCTCCCGCTGCTCTGATCGGGCGATGGGGTGCTGTTTTCATAATCGGCCAGCACGGCCAAGATTTCTGCCCCGTAGGCTTGGGTGCGCCACGGCCCAAGCCCCTCGATGTCGTCGAGGTCATCGGGCGAGGTTGGGGCTTTGTAGGCCAGTGACCACAGCGTTTGCTTGGTCAAAATCACGTCGGACTCGACGCCGCGCTGCTCGGCGCGCTTTTTGCGCCATGCGTGCAGCGCGTTATAGCGGTCGGCGATGTCTGGGGGGATGGCCTCGATGATGGGTTGTTGGCGCAGGGGGGTGTGTTGGGCCGCCGCAATGGTCTTGAGCCATTCGTCGCCCCAACGGCGCACTGCGTTGGGCGACATGCCATAGATGCCGCGCAGCGCCTCGCGCGTGGTGGGGGTGTGCTGGGCCAGCTCGACCAGAGTGCGGTTTTGGGCCACGTTCATCGGGGGGAGGTCGGCGTGCTGGGCCAGCCGTTCGCGCGTGATGTACAGCTCGCGCAGGGTGGCCATCTGACGTGGGGACAGCCGGGCGGGCACGCCAATCTTCCAATAGCCTTCGGGGTCAAAGCTGCGCCCCTCGTGCGCTTCGGTCAGCCGGCACAGGTCGTCAAAGGTCTCGCACGCTTCTTCCAGATGATGACGTGCTTCCAGCTCGGCCAGCAGCATATCGCGCAGGTCGGGCAGATAGTGCGTGTCGAATTGGGCATAGCGCAGGCAAGCTGCCGGCAGTGGGCGTTTGCCCCAGTTGTCGCGCTGATGGCTTTTGTCCAGCGTCACCCCCAGATAGGCCTGCACAAGGTTTTGCAGCCCAATCTGGCGGATGCCGCATACCCGCGCGGCCACCATCGTATCGAACAGATTGACCACCTCGAAGCGGTAATCGCGCTTGAGGCACATCAAATCGTACTCGGCAGCATGAAACACGCACTCGATGCGCGGGTCGGCCAGCAAATCGCCAATCAAGGTCAGGTCGGGCAGGGCCAGAGGGTCGATAATGTAATCGGTGCTGCGGCTGCTGACCTGTATCAGGCAAACGCGCTCATGATAGGCATGAAGGCTGTTCGACTCGGTATCGAACGCCAGCAGCGGCTCGTGGCGCAGACGGTCAACCATCACCGCCAGCTGGCGCGGATGGTCGATGTACACGGCGGGGGGAATGGTAGGGCGCTGCGGCATCACCAGACTACACATTAAAATGAGTTGCGCTTTGAGGATGGACGAGTCATGATTAACTCGCCCATCGCATTATAACGCGATAGTCCCTGCTATATCGAGATTTAAAAGACTCCTTCGTTTTTACGCTTGACTCACGCTTTGACACGTCTCTCGTATTTGTGATAAAATACACACAGAAGTGTCTCTCAGGCGGAGGCAGCAGGGCGCGCAGCGGCGGCTCTATTAGCCACTGCCTCGCCCGTGTCGTCAGATAGAGGTGTACAAGGAATGGCAACCGCAAACCCCACACAAGCCCGCGCCGAAGCTGTCAGCAAAGCGCCGGCGGTCGAAGTTAGCCCCGTTAGTCGCCGCGAGTTTCTTTATTATATTTGGGGCGCATCCATCGCGCTGATGTTGGGTCAGGTTGGCGCTGTCATCGTGTGGTATGCGCTGCCTCGCTTTAAGGAAGGGGAGTTCGGCGGCACGTTCACCGTGCCTGTCAGCGACCTGCCCGCGCCGGGCGACGCCCCGGTCAGCGTCCCCGAAGGCCGCTTCCACATCAGCAGCACGCCCGAGGGCGGCTTGGTGGTGCTGTACGGCGTGTGCACCCACCTCGGCTGCCTGCCCAAATGGGAGCCGGTCAACGTGCGTTTTGCCTGCCCGTGCCACGGCTCGCAGTTTCAGGGGGACGGGCGCTACATCACCGGCCCTGCCCCGCGCGGACTCGATCGTTTTCCGCTCACGGTTGTTTTGAACGACGGACGCACCCTCACCAACGCCGCCGATGGCTTGCCCATCGATTTGTCGGGTATCTCCACCGACCAGATCGCCGCGGTGCGCGTCGATACCGGTCGCAAGGTGACTGGCCCGGCCCACGGTGCTCCGTATGTCAGCAGTGTTGGACAATAGTGGTTTAGTGTAAGTTTTAGACGAGGAGAGGTGTAATGTCTGTACTTCCCTTCCCGTCCTTCCTTGATGACATCAAGGAAAAGGGCCTGAAGAAAGCGATCTTTGAGGGTGTGGACAACATCGTCGAGCGGGTGACCGCCGGCATGAACATCCAAGACATCCGTGAGGCACTGCGCGGCGAAAACCCGACCCGTCGCCCCAACCCGCGCCTGCAACCGCACGCCGATGGCTTTTGGCTGCACATGCGCCCGTCCTTCTTCCATAAGGACATGACCGGCCTCTACCCCACCCTGCGCCTTGGCTGGCTCTCGACCTACTTTGTGGTGTTCGAGACCATCACCGGCATGATTTTGATGGTGTGGTATACCCCGTCGCCGCAGTTGGCCTATAGCAACATGATTGATATGCTGTCCAACGTGCCGCTGGGCCAGCTGATGCGCGACCTGCACCGCCTTGGCGCTGAGGCCATGGTGCTGATTGTCACCTTACATATGCTGCGAACGTTCTTTACGGGCAGTTATAAAAAGCCGCGGCAGTTCACATGGTTTACCGGCGTCATTCTGCTGTTTGCCACCCTGTTCCTCAGCTTCAGCGGCTATCTGCTGCCGTGGGACCAGCTGGCGCTGTGGGCAGTCACCATCGGCGCTTCGATGATTGAAGCCACCCCGCCGCAAATCGTGGGCGAGAACCTCAACCTGCTGGTGCGCGGTGGCCCAGAAATGGGCGCCAACGGCTTGCTGCGCTTCTATCTGATGCACGTGCTGCTGTTCCCCGCCATCCTGTTCATCTTCACCGGCGTGCACTATTACAAGGTGATTGTGCACGGGCACTCGCTGCCGCCGCAGAAGGAAAACATCGGCGAAGACACCGCCAAGCGCGTCCCGCTGGATAAGCGCGTCTACTTCATCCCCGACGTGATGACCAGTGAGATAATGTGGGTTGGCGTCACCACGCTGGTGATGGTGGTGCTGTGCGTGTGGTTCTATCACGCGCCGCTAGAGAACCACGCCGACCCACAAATCACCCCGATCGGCACGACCGCCCCGTGGTACTTCCTGTGGATTCAGGGCGCGCTGAAGCTGGGCGATAAGGTGCTGTGGGGCGTGATTTTCCCGGGGGTGTATCTGGCGTTTGTGGCCATTGTGCCCTACATCGACACCACCAAGAGCCGCCGCTATGCCGACCGCCGCTTTGCGCTGACCGTGTGCTTCTTGCTGATGTCGTTCACCACCATCCTGAGCTACATGGGCTTGGCAGAATATGGTGTGGCTTCGTCGGCGGATGTTAAGGTTATCCACGAGATGACCATGGAGCCGGCCCACAACCACATGGGCAAGCTGCTGCCCATCCCCTATGACCAGCTGGTGGTTGGGGCGTATACCACGCACCAGTTCCACAGCGATACCCCCGACTCGGCGGTGATTGAATTTAACCGCGAGCTGGACGAGAGCGGCCTGCGTGCCGGCCTGCGCAGCGAGCTGAACAAGGCCCACCTTGCCAGCAACCTGCAAGGCCTGCCGTTTGTGGCCATCCCCGACAGCGCACCGGCCCTGCATCACGCTATGGAGCACTTCAGCCACCTGATTGATAAATACAGTGACGAGCTGTATAACGGCTGGGGCGCGGTCATCATCACCCAGAACCAAGCCGGCCTCAAGCGTGTCGACGTGGTGGTGTCGTGGGACGAAGTGGAGCTGACCACCACCGGCGCGGTGGTCAAAGGCCCAGACGGCCAGCCGATCCCGGTGTTGGATGCCGATGGCAACCCCATTCGCCGCTGGAGCACTGACCACATCTTTGTCCACCAGAACTCGGCGTACTTCGAGAACTAAGGCACGCCCAGAGCAAGAGATGAGTGGGCAGGCGCGGCACATCCCCGCGCCTGCCCGATGTGCTGAATTTTGAGAGAACCGAAAAAGGATTTCGCCACATGTTTCAATCGGGACGGATGCTCATTGAGCGCATCGAGAACCGCGTCCTCGTCGGCATCATCTCCTTCGTCGCCATCATGGTGCTGGTGGGGTGGGTGGCCATCAACGAGAACGCGCGCATGGCGTCGTTCACCCGGCAGTACCACGCTCGTTCGGTCGAGCGCGGCGCAGAGCTGTTCGCGGCCAACTGCTCGACCTGCCACGGGGCAGATGGTCTGGGCATCAACGGGCGTGCGCCTGCGTTGAACAACCCGCAGCTGTTTGGCTACGACTTTATCGCCGCCGAACGCCGCGAGCTGAACAGCCTTCAGCGCCAGCTGAGCGACCTTGAGGCCGAAAAAGCCACCCTCGCCCTCGACCTGACCGCCGAGGGGACGACCGACGAGCGCAAGGCCGAAATCGCCGCCCGCCTTGCCGAAATCGAGGTGGAATTGGCCGAAGAGACCCGCCTTGCCCGCATCGCCGAACTCGAAGCGACCAAGCAGGCCTTTGCCGACAGCGTCGCTGCTGCGGTCGATAACGGCTACGACATCGACATCCCTTCGCGTCTGGCCTATCTGGGCTGGTCGGGCACGGTCGATAACTTCATCACCACCACCCTCTATCATGGCCGCCCCACCAGCGTCAGCTATTGGCCCGCGCCGATGGTGGCATGGAGTCAGCGTGCCAATGGCCCGCTGCGTGATGACCAGATTCAGGACATCTCGAACTACATCCAGAACTGGGACAAGGGCAGCGCGTGGACGCTCGAAGACCTGTTGGCCGTTCAGCAGTTCGCCATCATCCCGGGTGAAGGCGGCGGCATGGCCACTGCGCCGGCGGTTGGCGCAAACGTCAGCATCGCGCTCAACGAAATCGCCAGCTTGACCGGTGACCCTGTCCGCGGTGAGGCCCTGTATGCCAACCGCGAGCGTTCGCAAGCCAGCGGTGCGCGCCTTGGCTGCGGCGGCTGCCACTACAATGGCGCACAAGGCCCGGCCTTTGAGGGCACGTATGATCGCGTGCTCAACGAGCGCCTGCCAGCCCTGCCCGGCTACACTGCCGAGCAGTATCTGGTGGAGAGCCTCCTTGCCCCGGGCGCTTATGTGGTTGATGGCTACGCCGCCGGCGCGATGCCGGCCAACTTCGGCCAGTCGCTGAGCGCGCAAGACCTTGCCGACCTGATCGAATACCTCAAGACCAGCGGCAGCTAACGCCCCACCACGGGCCAGACCGTCCGCTAAATCCTCTCCATCCTCTTCAGCACGCAGGGCGGCCCATCACACCACGGGCCGCCTTGTCTGTTTTGGCGCTGTTTCGTTCCGGAGTATGCTTTGTCATGAAACGTTTTGTGCTGCTGGCCAGTTTGATGGCCGCACTGGTCGGATGGGCAGCCAGTGCCCAACCTGCCGCCCCTGCCCCCGATGAGCCGCCCGCTTGTGATGACCCCGTGCGCCTGTCTGCGCAGGTGGCCGAGGCCTATCTGGCCCTGATTGACCTGCGCCCGCGCCTTGACGCTCAAGACCCGACCGCGCTGGCTGACCTGTACCGCGCCGGCCAGCGCTATCAAGACATTGCGCTGACCTGCGGCTATCTGCCCGACAACCTCAACGCGCTGCTCATCAACAGCACTGACCTTGACCGCATCTTGCCGGCCCTCGAAACCCTCAGCGGTGACCCGCTGCGCGGTCAGCTGCTGTATGACGGCCAAGAGCCAACTGCCTCGGGCGACGTGTTGGGCTGTGCCGGATGTCACGCCGCCGGCCTTGTCGCTCCGCTGACCGAGGGCACATGGACGCGCTGGGACGAGCAGCACCGTCTTGAACCGCGCTTTGAGGGCTATGACTTTGTCCGCTATGCCGCCGAGTCCATCCTGCTGCCATGGGACTACTTTGTGGAGGGCTATCCCGAATACACCATGCCCGATTTCTATGCCAAGCAGCTCAGCTATCAAGACCTGCTCGACCTCATCACCTATCTAGAAAGCCAAGACCAACTGCCCTGAGCACAGGCGGCCTATCACAGATCAACCCCCTTCTGCCGCGGCAGAAGGGGGCTTTTTTGCGGCTGGTGTTAGGGGAGAGCGCTAGAAGCCGGCAATCATCCGGCCATAGATGCGGCCATCCGGCAGTTGCAGCACGGTATAGCTTGACCCCTTCGTGCCGACACCCCACGGCGTTTGTTGATAGGTCATGGTGAAGGTGACAGGGTCGGCCAGCGGCGCGCCCAGCATAGTCACATGGATGTCAAAGTACGAGTCGTCGTTGGGGGTGACGTGGAAGCTGTCGAAGATGTTTTCGTACTTCCAGATTCGGTCGATTTCGGGCAGGCGCAGGATGAAGCCCTCCTCAAAGGGCTGATACACCGCCGTGGTCTGCTTGACCGCAGAAGGGCAGCTGTCATGCGCGCCGGCGAACCATTCCAGCTGGCAGGCCACCCGCAGGGTGACGCTCTGCATCCCACGGTTTTCTGGCAGCGATAGGGTGATGGTGACCTGCTTAGCCCCGTAGGGCAGATTGAGCAGCAGTTCGCCGTTGGCCGGATAGGTGGGGGTGGAATAGGTGCGCGGCTCGCCCAGATAGCTCATGTAAATGGATACCCACTCCACGCCGGTGGTTTGCCAGCGCACGGTGATTAAATCGCCCTCGCGCGCGTTGGCAGGGCTGTCCACGTTGAAAGAGAGGATGCGGGCGCTAGGGCTGGACGCTGCCGGCAGTGGGGTGGACGGTGGCAGCTGTCCGACCGATGCGGGTGTGGGGGTTGGGAAGGGGGGCGGGGGCGCAGCGGGCACTTCTTGGCGCACCCCGATCAATGACAGGCCGCCGACCAGCAGCGCGGGCAAACTGTTGCAGCCGGTCAGGGCCAGCACGCTTGCCATCAACACTAGGGCGGTCAGACGGCGCGGAAAAAAGATTGAGATGCGTGACGGTTGGTTCATACAGACTGTTCCTTGTGGTGCAGAGTATAGATAGATAGGTGCACCACCGCGCCGCGGCACGGCGGTACGCCCCTTATCCTATCAGCACGGTCTGTATTGAAAAACAACGCGCGCGCGGTGCAAACACCACGCGCGCTCTGCTCTGGCTCTGTGTCCTTGACGCCTGCCCGACGCAAGCCCGTCTAGCAGGGCGATCGATTCAAAATCAGTGTAGGGGCGCATCGCGATGGGTTTTGACCCTGCCAGAAAATTTGAAGCGATTACCCCGGCCCGTCTAGCGCCCGCTGTAGACGTAGATGCGGGTGTCGCCGCGGCTGTAGACGAGGCGCAGCTCCAGCCCCTCCACACACGGCGCACCGCCCATGGCCTGCTCGCGCGGGCCAAGCACCACATAACGCACCCGATAGGCTGGCCCAGCGCTGTAAGCGCCGTTGAGGATGGCCTCGCACACGGCCGGGTCATCGGATTGGTAGAAGCGCTGCACCACCCCGAGCTTTTCGATCGGGTTGAGGGCCTTATTGGGCGAGGCATACATCACCCGCCGCCCCGACCACACCGGAATCCACTGGCTGACCTGCGGCGACGCCATCACGACCACATCTAGCGCGGCCCGCTGATTCATCCAGCGCATCGCGTCCAGATAGTCGGCCTCGAGATAGTAGCCCTGTGCCGCCTGCGGGTTGAGCGGGCGGAATACCGCGCTAAAGTGGCTGATGCTGAGCACCGCCAAGCCGACGATGCCAAGGCGCAGGCGCAGGGCTGGCCCGGGCAGCCAACGCTGCCAAAACTCGACAATCCCGCGCGTGGCAAAATATGACACCGGTATCATCAAACCCACCCAAAACGCGCTGCCCAGTGGGCGCAGGATGAAGCCCAACGCCAGCATCCACAGCAGCCAGAACAGCATAAACGCGCTGTCGTCTGGCCGCAGGCGGCGCACCACCCCCAGCACCGCCGGCACAGCCAGCAGCATCGGGATGCCCAGCGACACGGACAGACCAGTCAGGGTGATGGGCGCGCCGCCCAAACCGCGCAGCCACAGCCCATAGGCCAGCGGGTTTTGCACCGCAAAGGCTGCCAGATAAGCCGTCACCAGCATGACCGGCACGCCGTACCACAGCAAAATCAGAGTGCTGCGCTGAAACAAGCGTGTGCTTAGCCCATGAAACCCCCCCACCAGCACCAGCGCCAGCGTCAGCGGCAGCATCACCGGCGGGTAAATCATCGTCACCAACAGCGAGAACAGCAGCAGGCGCAGGCCATAATTGGTCACGCTGGGCGGCTCGGTGCTGCCGGGCCGCAGGGCGGCAATCACCGCCGCAGACAGCAGGCTGAGGCCGCCAATCACCAGCGGCAGGTGCACGTTCATCAGCGCGGCGTGCAGCGGATAGATGGGCGAAAGGGTGGTATCGAACATGACGATGTGCGGGAATGCTGGGCCAAGCAGCCAGCCCAATCCGCCGCCAAAGGTGGCAATTGCCGAGAAGATGCGCCGCGCCGGCACGCTCTGCCAGATGACCGCCGACAGCAGATACAGCGCGTGTACCATCAATAGGGCGGCCAGCACCCGCGTCACGTGGAACAACGTGATGGCATCTAGCGCCAGCACCTGTGCCAACCGGCCCAGCCCGATATAAATCAGCTCTGTTAACATGCCGGGCAGCGGCTCTGGCGTATATACCGGCTGAGGCAGGGTGACGCGCTCCGTGGCGCTCTGGCGCATGACGGCTACTGCGGCGGCGGAGTCGGGGATGTCATGCGTGAGGCCGGCAAAAAACTGCCCCTCAGCAGGCCGCAGTCGCTCGACCGTAATCAGCGGCACGAGCATCACCAGCATCATCAATGTGCTCAACAGCAGCACCCACCGCCACTCGGCAGGGGCGATATAATCAGAGTTGCTGTGGAGGGTGGAGGTTGGCGTGTCCCTCATCGCTTCTTCACCTCGCGCGGTCAGTGGGGATGCCGCCCTATTGTATCCCAAATCTGTGCCGAGTCATGTATACTGGGACATACAATCGTTTAACAATTTTCTCGATAAGCGAGTGAGTGCCCCCGATGACCGACGCGACCCACACCTTTGACCCCGCTCAATTGGACGTGCTGCGCTGCCCCGAAGCCGTGCAGCGCACCGATTTGGGCGCAGACCCGGGCCGGCTGACGCAGATTAATGCCCACTGGCTGTTCTGTGCCGACAGCGGCAACAAATATCCCATCCACAACGGCATCCCGTATCTGCTGGTGAAAGAAGGGCAGCGCTGGCGTGACACCCCCGATGACGCCCTGCCCGTCCCGCCGCCCGCCCCACTGGAATAATCTGCACGCAACCGAGGTATTGGATGTGACGTATAGGAAGTTACAGCAAACAAGTGTGTGAGGAGTATTCACCATGACTGACAGCACCAACCCCACCCCCGAAACCGACGAGTCGAACCCGCGCAACCCGTTCGAGACCTTTCTCTATCATCAGCGCCGCGCGCTGGAAGAAACCGGCAAGGCCCTTGAGGCCCTGCTGCCCGAAGGCTTTCGCGAGCACGGCGTCAACGCCACGCGCGAGTTTACCAAGGGCCTGCGCGTGCTGATGGAAGCGGCCATCGACGAGGTCAAGAAGGCCAGCGACAAGATGAAGCCCGAAGACGCCCCCGCCGACGGCGCAGAGGCCGACGGCAGCGGCACGGCCAAGGTCAAGGTACAGGTCGAATAACGCGGCGGGGGCAGCCCTGCTGAAACAAAGCAAAAGACCAGCGTCGCATAGGGCGCTGGTCTTTTTTGTTTGTTGGGGGGTATGGCTGTCGAAACCTAAACAACGCGCAGGTCGGGGCGGCGGGTGATGCCGGCATGGCCAAGGCGAGCTGCGATGTCGGCGATGCGCTCGCCGGTCAGGGGATAGACGGCGTCGGGCGCGATTTCGGCCAGCGGCACAGCCACGGCGGCGTGCTCGGCGATGCCCTCATTGGGCACACGCCACGGCTTATCCCCAAAGCTGAAGGCGGTGCTGCCCCACAGCAAGATGTCAAGGTCAAGCTGAAGCGGCCCCCACTTGGTCAGCTGCTGGGCGCGCACACGCCCGGTCTCGGCTTCGATGCGATACAGCAGCAGCTTGAGGTCGAGCGGCGAGAGCGCGGTATGCATGGCCACCGTGACATCCAAAAAATCAGGCTGATCGAGATAGCCAAACGGCGGGGTTTGATAGACCGACGAGATGGCGGTCAGCGTGCCGGCCTGCCGCAGACGGTCGAGGCCGTATTGCAGCCAGCGCATCGGCTCGATGTTAGACCCCAGCGCAATATAGACCGGCGAGTCGTTCATGCGCGGAACAGGTTGACCATCACGTCGTGCTCAACGCGGCGCACTTCATAAAAGTGGCCCGCGCCGTGCACCACCACGTTACCGGCGTCAAATTCCACCATGGTGTTTTCGTCAATCGCGCCCACCGTGTGATATTCGCCACCCAACACCAGATGCAGAGCGCGCAGCACCGTGCCCATCTGGCTGGCGTGCACGTCGATGGCCTGAAAGACGGGCGGCACAAGGCCAAGGCCGGCGCGCACGTCCAGCAGGTCGAGGCCCTCGCTGCCGGCAGGGTGCATCACCTGCATGGTGCGTCCGCGGTGCTGAGTGCGCCACCCGCCCACGATGGCATGACGGCAGGCGATGGCCGCGCCGGCAGATGTGCCGCAGTAGGGCAAATTGCCGCGCTGCACGGTGCGCAGCCACGTGATGTCCTGACACAGGGCATAATGCACATCGGGGGTGATGCCGCCGGCCACAAATACCCCGCCCATCCCTTGCAAATCGGCGGGCGAGAGATGGCGCTCGCCAGAGACCAGCACCGGCGTCACCCACTCGGCGGAGAGGCCGCCGCGTGCCAGCATTGCGCGATAGGCGTCAAGGTCGTCGGCGTGCTGTTGATGCAGCACCAGCGCCACGCGCGGTACGCCGGCAAAGCGGCGCACCGCCTCGATAAACGGGCCAAAACAAGCTGCGTCAGCGATCGGGTCGCTGCCGCCGCCGTGCAGAAAAACCGGTGCGCTCATGGGGTAAACCCTGTTCCTTCGGGATAATCGGCGGGGGTGCGCTCAATCAGCACCCCCACACTGTCGGCAAAGCGCAGCGCGCCGGGCTTGTGCACACGCACCTGCACCCACGGCGCGCCATGGGCAATGGCGATGCGCGCCACCGAGTCGGCCAGCGCTTCGACCAGCTTATAACGAGAGGCCTCAACGTGCGCGATGATGGCCTTGGTCACGGTGCGATAGTTGAAGGCATCGGCGGGGTCATCGCTGGCGGCGGCGCGGCGGATGTCTGTGCCAAGCCGCAGCGTCAGCACCACATCCTGCTTGACGCCGATTTCGTGCGCGCTGAAGCCGATTTCGCAGCGCAGGCGCAGCGCGTCAATTTCGAGGATGTCCATCGGGGGTGTCCTTATCTTGGGCGTCACTGAGCGCCTCGGTGACAGCGCGCAGCGCATCGGGCAGCAGGCGCAGGATGGCCGCGGCGGTCTCGGGGTCGTCATGGGCCACGGCCTCGGCTTGGCGCAGAATCTCCACCATCACCTCAATCAGCATCAGGTGAGTGAGGATGACGCGCGGCAGCACCGTGCGGGCCAGCTCTGGGCGGGCGGCGGCGTGAATCATCAGCCATGCCGCGCCGGTCATCAGGGGCATGGCGGCGGTGTTGGCCAGCGCAATCGCCACCGATACGGCGGAGCGCGGCAGCTTCCAGCGCTGTTTCTTTTGGGCGGCCATGATTTGGCTGATGCGCGCCATCAGCCGACCGGCAAGGCGCTCTGGCGCACGCTCGCGCGGGGCGGTGGCCAGCAGGTCGTGCACGCGCTCTAGGCGGCGGGCGGCGCGGCGGGTCTCGCCATCGCCGGCCAGTTCTTCGCGCAGGGCGGGGTCGTGTTGGGTGGACTGGCCGGCGTCGAGCGCTTCTTGCACGCGCTGGAGGCGGCGAGCTTGATTGTCCGACATGGGCGTCACTCTCCCTCTTGAGGCAGGGGCAGGGCCTCATCGCCGAGCAGGTCGGCTAAGCGCTGCCGTGCGCGGAACAGGCGGCTTTTGACCGCGCTGACCGTTTGGCCGGTGGCCTCGGCGATGTCTTCATAGCCGTGGTCAAACCAATAGCGCAGCACAATCATCTGGCGATCATCTGGCGATAGGCGGTTGAGCAGAGACTGTACACGATGGTGGAACTCGTTGGACAGCGCGGCTTGCTCTGGGGTGGGGTCGCTGCTGCGCAGGGTGATGGTGACCGCCTCGTTGTCGTCATCGTCCATCGAGACGTCGCCGGGCTTGCGCTTGCGCAGCTGGTCATAGCAGTAGTTGGTGGTGATGGTCAGCAGCCATGTGCGAAAGCTGGCACGTGCGGCATCATAACGCGGCAGCACCCGCAGCAGGCGGATGAACACCTCTTGGGCGGCGTCCTCGGCCTCGGCGGCGTTTCCCAGCATACGAATACAGGCGGTATACACGTCATCCTTGAAGGTGTAATAAATCTCTTCGAAGGCTTCGACATCCCCGTGGATGGCGCGCTCTATCCAGTCGAGCAGTATCGGATCGTGGGTCACAAGCGCTGTCCTGCGGTCATGCGCACCGGTCGGACGGGGATAAATGCGTTGGGCGGCAGCGCACACCTGCTGCACACCCCTTTACCCTTGTACGGACGGAGGGCGCGTTGGGTTGCAATGACATGGGATTGTAACACGGGCCGCGTTTCGGGTAAACTGGTTGAGTGTTGTGCTCATTTTCACGCAATGCGAGCCGTCGATGAACCTGTACCTGCTGCGGCACGCCCATGCCGAACCTGCCGAGAAAGCCCCTGACGAACAGCGGGCACTCACCGAAGAGGGGCGGGCCTGTGCCCATGCGCTGGCCGACTTGTTCAAGCGCCAGTCCCTTGCTGTCCACACCCTGTATACCAGCCCACGCCTGCGCGCCCGCCAAACCGCCGACATCGTGGCGGCAGGCCTCGATGTTGTGCCCACCGTGACCAATCTGCTGGATTTTGGTTTTTCGGCGGCGGCGCTGGGCCAACTGCTGGCCGATGTGCCGCCTTATGGCGACGTGATGCTGGTGGGCCACGAGCCGAGCCTGAGCGAGTGCATCCACGCCATCACTGGCGCGTCCATCCAGATGAAAAAGGGTGGTCTGGCGCGCATCGCGCTGCTGACCATCCGCCCGCCGTATCGCGGGGATTTGCTGTGGCTGGTGCCGCCCAAGGTGGTGCGCGGCCTGAGCATCGAAGACGAGGAATAAGAAGCCCCGCTTCGCCCTGCTTCTCGTTCTATCCACACAGGAAACGATGTTTTATGTCCCGTCAGCGCAGTCTTATCGTGGTCTTAGGGGTCGGCTTTGTGGTCATCGTTGCCGGCCTGATTGCCGTCTCGGCAGTGCTGGTGCCTGATGACACCAACCCTGCCTTTGCCGCTGCGGTGCAGTTTAGCCGTGCGGCCCTGCGCGGCCCAGACTTTGAGCAGGCCGCCCGCGCCCCGCTCTCGCCAGAGCTGAGCGCCTTTGTCGAGGCCAACTGCCCAGATGGGCAGGTCACAGCCTGTGTGGCCGACTACATCCCCGATGAATGGGGCGGGCTGGTTGATGTGGTGTACCGCCGCTCCATCCCGCAGGACAGCGGTCGCATCTGGGACGTGCAGACCATCGCCACCTTTGAGCACGGGCAGGGCTTTAGCGGGGTGTGCATCTATGTGCGCGCCGAAAACCCAACGCCAGCGGCAGCTGATGGGTGGCGCATCACGCGCTGGGCGGGCTGGGTGTCGTGCGATGAGCCGCTGGCCGGCCTCGATCAGCTGAGGACGCACCCCGATGCCCCGCATCGCGCGCCCTAATCTGTGCTGCTGGGTGCTGCTGCTGGCCCTGCTGACAGCAGCTTGTGTACCTGCCCGTGATGTGCCGCCGCAGCTGTCGGCCACGGCTGCCCCGCCTTATGTCATCAGCGCGGACGGCCTGAGCACCGCGCGCTATCAGGTCAGGCCGCCGGCGGGCTGGCGGGTGATTGCCGGCCCAGCGCAAGACCCGTATACCTTCCAATTCGTCAATCCGGCAGACAGCGCGCTGCTGGTGGTCTCTGACCGCGCGATGGCCGACGACGCGCTGCCGCGTCCGGCGGGCTTGCCTGTCCCGTCCGAGCAGGCGCTGGTGCTGCGCGGGCCAGCGGACGCGCCGGCCTTTGTGTATGCGGTTGGCGCGCCCAGCGAGGCCGAGGCGCTGCGCGTCATCTTGGCGCGGGTGGCCGAGAGCCTGCGCCCCCCCGCCGACCCTACCCCCTAGAGCGCGTAGACATCGCTTTTCTTCCAGCCAGCCTCAGCGGCGACCGCTTTGGCCGCCGCTGACCGCGATTCGCCGGCGGCCAATCGCTCGGCCAATGCCGAGCGCACCCGCGCCTCGTCCCAGATGGCTGGTGGGGGGGCGGGGGCGATTATCAGCACGATTTCGCCGCGCGGGGCTTCGGCTTGATAGCGTCGCAGCACGTCATCAATGCTGCCGCGGGTGTATTCTTCAAATTTTTTGCTGATTTCGCGCGCCACACAGCATCCGCGTTCCCCACCGAAAGCGGCGCGGGCGGCCTCCAGCGCTTCGACCAGCCGATTGGGCGATTCGTAGGCCACCAGCGTACGGTGCTCACCGGCCAGTGCCCCCCAAAAGCTGACCAGCTGTTTGCGCGGCAAAAACCCCAGATACAAAAAGCTGTCGGTTGGCAGGCCAGAGGCGGTCAGCGCTGGCAGCAGGGCGTTGGCCCCCGGCAGCGCCTCCACCCGATACCCACGTGTGACCGCCTCGCGCACCAGCTCATAGCCCGGGTCGCTGAGGGCGGGTGTGCCGGCGTCACTGATGACCGCCACATCCCCCTGCTCTAGGGCGGCAAACAGCGCGTCCAGCTTGCTCAGCTTGTTGTGCTCGTGATAGCTGGTGACGGGCGTGGTGATTTCATAATGGTTCAGCAGCACCCGGCTGGTGCGGGTGTCTTCACAGGCAATCAGTGCCACCGACTTCAGCACGCGCAGCGCGCGCAGGGTGATGTCTTCGAGATTGCCGATGGGGGTGGGGACGAGATAGAGTGTTCCGGCCATGGGTATCCAGTCTGTAGAGCGTAGGGTTTGCGACGGCACGCCGTGCGCGGTGCGCCTAAACCTGCCGCCCTGTGTGTGTTATTATAGGCCTCAATTGACCAGTTACGGAACAGCCAAGCGCCCATGAATCGGTTTACCTTCTCCAAACCCCTTCCGGTCTTTGCGGTGGTGCTGCTGGCCATCGCAGCGGTGATGGCGGCCACCCCCGCCCAAGCACAGGTTGATTTTGCGGTGTGTGCCGGCTCGACCCCCGGCAGCATCACCGAAGACTGTCTGAGCCTGATGGCTGCCTTCCCCAGCCCGACGGTGATAGACGTGCCGCTGGATAAATACACCATCAGCAACTACAGCTTTTATAAAGTGTCCGAGGGCGCGGCGGTCTTTGATGCGCCGGGCGGCGGGGTGGTGCGCAACTTCCCGCAGGGATTCCACTTTGTGCGGGCGCTCAACTTTGCCGATGGCTGGGTGCAGATTGAAGATGGCGGCTGGATGCAGGAGGGCGACTTGAGCTACAGCCCCGCGTCCGACCTGACCGGTGTGCGCATCCTTGATGGGCTGAGCAACCAGTTTGCGTGGGCGCTGGGGCTGATGTGCACCTCACCTGCCCCGGGCGCACAGCAGAACTGCGAGACCGGCCGGCTGATTAAGCGCTTTGACCGCCTGAACATCTTTGCGCAGGTGGAGGATGCGGATGGCTGGCGCTGGTACATGGTTGGGCCGGATCAGTGGGTGGAGCAGCGTGTGGTGGCCAAGCCGGTGCTGACCGAGCGCCCAGAGGGCTTTGAGGGGCGCTGGGTGTCGGTTGACCTGTATGAGCAGGTGCTGGTGGCCTACGAGAACGACACGCCGATTTTTGCCACCGTGATTTCTACCGGCCTGCCGGGCACCGAGACGCGCGAAGGCGCATTTAAGGTGTGGGCCGCACTGCCCTCTGACCGGATGAGCGGCTTTGCCGGCGCGCCCAACGCCTATGACCTGAGTAGTGTGCCGTGGGTGCAGTATTTCGACGGCTCAATCAGCCTGCACGGCACGTATTGGCACAACAACTTTGGCTATCGGCGCAGCCGCGGGTGCGTCAACCTCAGCATCAGCGATGCGCGTTGGCTGTTTGAGTGGGCAGTGGAGGGCAACCAAGCCCCGCGCAACAATGCGCCTGTTGAGGATGCAACCGGCCTTGGCGTGTTGGTCTGGGCTTCTGGCGAGTACCGCGTGGGCGGCGCTGCCACCAAGTAGTGATGCATGTGGGCGCATGTGCCCCTGATGATGTCTGACGAAAAATGGCCGGCTCTGCCGGTCATTTTCGCATCTGCCCTGTGTGCCGCTGTGCTTTGTTGCCAACCAAGGATGATCTGACTGATGTTCCACTTTCGCCATGCTCTGCTGTTGATATGCGCACTGGCCGTACTGTCTGTCAGCTGCGCCCAGCCTAGCCCTCAGCCCCCCGCCATCACCGCCGACAATATCACCGCGCTGCGCCCGGTACGCACGGCCCGCTGGGACGCCCACCAGCGCCCGCTGCGCATTCCTTCGGGGTGGTTTGCCCTCAGCCCCGATGGGCAGGCGCTGGTGACCGGCAGCGCGCCCGCCGGCGCGACGGTATGGGATGTGGGCAGCGGCACGCTGCGCGGCGCGTATGGTCTTGGCCTTGAGGCTGACCCGACCGCCCCGCCCAACCTGATTGACGCGCGCTTTTCGCCCGATGGTCAGTGGATTGCCGCCCTGCACGGCGCGCCCCTGCCCGATTGGCCGTATGGGGTGTTCATCACGCCGGCGGATGCGCCAGACGCGCCGGTGACGGCCCTGCCGATACCCGCTGATTATGGCTATCCGTTCCGCGTGTGGTTTGATGCCGAACAGCCCGAGCGCTATGTGTGGCTGGAGTTTCAGCCCGACCTGTTTGACCCGTCGGTGGGGGCGCGACAGGTGGCGCGCTTTGACCTGACGTCAGAAACCGCTCCGCTGGCCGTGCCGTCTGGCCCAGAAAACGACCCCGACTCGGTTGTGCGCATCGGGCGCATCCCCGCGCCGCTGGCCATCACCGCCACCGAGTCGGGGTTGGTCAGGCTGTGGGATTTGCAGACCGCCGAAGTCACCGCCGAGGTCAGCCTGCCGGTCGCGCCGACCTTTGGGCGCGTCAATGAGACCGAAGGGCTGCATTTTGTGTGGCGAGACGCCGCCTCGGACTGGCTGAACCTGCTGGATTTTGCCAGCGGGCAGAACCGCCCGATTGCCCCGCTGGATGGGGATTATGTGCAGGCTTTGCTGATTGCGCCGGCAGCGGATGTGATTGTGGGGGTACACCGCGGCGACTCGCCCTCCGTCGGGGCGTGGCTGGTGGAGACGGGCCAATATCTCGAATTGGGGACGTATTGGGAGGCCTGCACGCGCGTGCCCGACATGGTGGCCCTCAGCGACGACGGCGCGCGGCTGGTGATTGGGTGTGATGCCGGCTTTGAAGTGTGGGAAGTGGGCGGGTGAGCGCGGTCTGCGCCCATCCCGCCGCGTGTTACAACTGATCGAGGGTGGCCCGTGCCTGCGAGGCGCAGGTGCTCTCGGGGTCTAGCGCGATGTAGGCCTCAATCAGCGGGCGCACCGCTGGCGTGCCGATTTTGCCCAGCTGGCGGATGACGTCGATACAGCGGCGGTCATCGGCGCGGTCGATTGAGCGGGCCAGCACCGGCACAGCGCGCGGGTCGCCCCATTCGGCAAGGGCAAAGGCCGCCTCGCGCTGCCATGGGTAGGGGTCTTGGCCGTCGAGTGAGGCCGGCGGCTGCGCGATGAAGGCGGCCAGTGCGTCGCCGGCGCGCGGGTCACGCATGGCCCACAGCGCCAGCAGCACCGCCCGGATGACCGACGGGTCGGGGTCGGTCAGCAGGTTGGTGATGGCCTCCAGCGCCGGCGCATGGCGCAGCTGACGCAGGCAGGCCACTGCGATGGCGCGCACGCGCGCGTGGGGGTGGCTGAGGGCTTCCATCAGCGCGGGGATGGCTTGTTCGCCAAAGCTGACCAGTGCCTCGCCGACCTCATCGCACACATCGCACGAGGCGCGGTCAAGCCGGTTGATCAGGTGCGGGATGGCGCGCGGGTCGCCCAGCGCCTCCAGCCCGCGGATGGCGTGAATCAGCACCCCGACGGTCGGGTCTTGCAGGGCAGCCAGCAGATACGGGAAGGCCTGTGGGTTGCCGGATTGGCGCAGGCCCTTGACCGCCTCACGCCGTGCGCGCGGGTCAGGGCTGGTGAGGTCGGGCAGATAGGCCTCGATCGGCTTGGGGGTGGTTTGGCGGGGCATGGGGGTTATGACCCTTCGCGCGCAAACTGCATCTCATATAGGCGGGCATAGAGGCCACCGCGCGCCAACAGCTGGTCATGCGTGCCGACCTCGGCGATGCGCCCGTTTTCGAGCGCCACGATGCGGTCAGCCACCCGCACGGTCGAGAGGCGGTGGGCGATAATCAGGGTGGTGCGGTTTTGCATCAGGCGGGCCAGCGCCTCTTGCACCAGATGCTCCGATTCGCTGTCGAGGCTGCTGGTGGCTTCGTCCAGCAGCAGGATGCGCGGGTCTTTGAGGATGGCGCGCGCGATGGCCACGCGCTGGCGCTGCCCGCCGCTCAGCTTGACACCGCGCTCGCCCACCACGGTATCATAGCGGTTGGGCAGGGCCATGATGAAGTCGTGGGCGTTGGCCGCTTTGGCCGCTTCGATCATCTCTTCTTCGCTGGCTTCCAGCTTGCCGTATAAGATGTTCTCGCGGATCGTGCCGCCAAACAGCAGCGTCTCTTGCGGGACGATGCCGATTTGCCGGCGCAAGCTGGCCTGTGTCAGCTGGCGCAGGTCGTGCCCGTCAAGGCAGATGCTGCCGCTGGTGGGGTCATAAAAGCGCGGTATCAGGCTGAACAGGGTGGTTTTGCCCGCCCCGCTTGGGCCGACCAGCGCGATGATTTCGCCCGGGGCGATGTCGAGCGAGACATTGTGCAGCACCTCATGCCCGTCCTCATAGGCAAAATGCACCCCCGCCAGCGTGATGCGCCCTTCGGCGCGGGTGATGCTGTGGGCATCAGGCGCGTCTTTGACATCGGGGTGGGTGTCGATAATCTGGAAGACGCGCTTGGTTGCCCCCAGCGCCGATTGGAACTGGGTATAGATGCCGACCAGCGAGAAAAAGCTGCCGGCCACGGTGACGCCATAAAACAGGAAGGTAATCAGGTCGCCGCCGGTCAGCCGGCCTTCCAGCACCTCACGCCCACCAAACCACAAAAAGCCGGCCAGCGACCCAAACGCCAAAAAGCTCATCATCGCGCCAAAGGCGGCGTTTAAGCGTGCCAACTGGATGGCACTGGCCAAGGCGCGCTGCACCGCCCCGACATACCGCCCGACCTCGTAGTCTTCTCGCACAAAGCTCTTGACCTCACGGATGTTCTGGAAGGCCTCTTCGGTCACCACCGTTGAGCCGGCGATGTCATCCTGCACCTGTGTGGACAGCCGCCGCACATAGCGCCCAAAGCCGAACCCCGCCACCGCAATGATCGGAATCAGCACCACGATGAACAGCGTCAGCCGCCAGTTCAGCACAATCATCAGCGCCAGCGACCCGATCATGATTAGGCTTTGCTGGAGCACGGTGTTGAGGTTGTTGGTCAGCACCGTGCGCATGGTGGTGACATCCGACGAAATGCGCGAGACCAGCTCACCCACGCGCCGATTGGTAAAAAAGCCCATCGACAGCGTATTGAGGTGGGCAAAGACCTGTTTGCGCAGGTCGGCTACCATGCTCTCGCCGACGTAATTGAGGTTGAACGACTCAATCAGGGTGGTGAAGGAGCGCAGCAAGAATACGCCTAGCAGCGCCAGCGTAATCTGGTTGAGCAGCTCAAAGTTGCCCTCGGTCAGCACCGAGTCAACCACCCGCCCGATGACCGAAGGGAAGACAAGGCTGAGGCCGGCGCTGAACAGCAGCGCCACCCCAGCCACGGCCAAGCGCCATTTGTAGGGCGCAAGATAGGCCAGCATCCGTCGCCACTGCATCGGTACATCGCGTAGGTCGTCCAGTTGTTCATTGGGGGTCTGAGAGGGGGCGCTGCGACCGCGCCGGCGCATCATCATCGCGGGGGTGTCCTTATCCGGTGGCGGGGTGCTTGCCACATCCAAAACACAAAGCACAGCGCTAAATATATCATCGCTGTATATGCATTACGTATGCGGTGGGGCAGCGGTTTCGGGACTGCTAGGGTGATCGCTTCAAATTTTCTGGTAGGGTCAAAACACATTACGATGGGTTTTGTAGGGGCAGTGAACTGCCCGACGTCACGGGCGCATCGCGATGCGCCCCTACGCTGCGGATAGGCTATACTAAAAATGTGCTTAATTTGCCAATGATGTGACGAGGTTTGCCGTGTTTCGTGTGTTGTTGATGCTGATACTTGGCGGCCTGCTGGCACAGCCCACCCCCCGACCGCAAACGTTTAGTGCGGCGGGCGTCAGCTACAGCGTGGAAAAGCTGACCGATGCCAATTATCCGGTGGCGCTGGCCTTTGCGCCGGATGGTCGGCTGTTCTATACCGAGAAGGTGACCGGCAGCGTGCGCGTGGTCAGCGCGGAGGGGGTGCTTCAGCCGCAGCCGGTCATCACCCTGCCGGTGGATTCGTTGGTGGAGCGCGGGCTGTTGGGCATCGCCATCGACCCCGATTATGCGCAGAACGGATATATCTGGGTGTTTCGCACCGCGCCGGGCACGGCGCGCGATTATCCGGCCAATCAGGTGGTGCGCTTTGTGGAGCGTGACGGCGTCGGCAGCGACCCGCAGGTGATGCTGAGCATCCCACTGGTGGGCGGCACACTGATTCACAACGGCGGCAGCTTGCATTTTGATGCGCGTGGGCGGCTGTATGTGTCGGTGGGCAACTACGAAAATCCGGCCTTCAGCCAAGATTTGACCGTGATGCCGGGCAAAATCCACCGCTTTGATGTGACTGAAGATGGGCTAGTGCCAGCTGAGGGCAACCCCTTCCCCGACAGCAGCATCTATGCCTATGGCCTGCGCAACCCGTATGACTTCGACATCGTGACGGTGGATGACCGCACGCTGGTGTATGCCGGCGAAAACGGCGACAGCTGCGACGACGAAATCAACCTGATTTTGCCCGGCTTTAATTATGGGGCAGGGCCAAACTATACCTGTGGGGGCACAGCTGCCGGCGTCGACCGCACGTTTTATCTGCCGCCCTTGCTCAGCTTTACCCCCACCGAAGCCCCGACCGGCGTGCTGGTGTATCGCAGCGCGCGCGTGCCGCAGTGGCGGGGCAAGCTGCTGTTTTGCGTGTGGAACGACGGCTATCCCTCGCTGCGCCTCGTCACGCTCAATGCTGCTGGCAACGCGGTGGAGCAGGTGGACGAGCTGCCGCTGGGCACGCAAGCCCGCTGCCGCATCGACATCGCCGAAGCGCCAGACGGCTCGCTGGTGTTCAGCTCGGTTGACCGTGACGGCGGGCACATCTGGAAGCTGACGCCGCGCTAACACGCAAGCCCCCGCCTCGATGTGCGAGGCGGGGGCTTTGGGGGTGTGATGCGCTTAGGGGGTTGGCGTCGGCAGGATGCCGAGGTCGTTGGGGTCAGTGCCCGGGGGCAGCGGGGTGGGCGTGGGCCGCAGCAGCGGGATTTGTGTCAGCAGGTCGCGGCGGGCGTCCGGATAGCTGCCGTCGTAATAGGGAGCGGGGATGCCGATGCCGGCTTCGACTTGGGCGTTATAGGCCGCCGGATTGCTGCCATCACGGTACAGGTCGGGGCGGATTTGCTCGTCTAGCAGCGGGATGCCGCCCAGCGGCACAAGGCCGGTCTCGACCGCCACATTGTTGGGCGGCACGGGCGCGGTCAGCAAGTCCAGCGGGTAGTTATACCCTGCCGAGCGGCTGAAGCCGGGCCATGGGCGCAGGCTGAAGTCGTTGGGGACGAGCAGGTTGGCCGTGCCGTTGAGCACCTCGCCGACCAGCTCGATTGCGCCGGCCCAATCCTCGGGCAGGTTGTAGAGGCCGACTGCCAGCGGCTCAAACAGCAGCTGCAAGCTCTTGGCCACGTCAAACAGCTGCGTCTCTTCGAGGGGGATGACGGCGCGCACGTCCAGCGCCACCGGCAGGGTATCGGCCACCGTCACATCAAGGTCAAGCGCCACGGGCAGGCGCAGGCCCGCCGGCAGTTCCAGCTGCACGCGGGCATTGCTCAGCGACAGGGCCGGCGCGTTAATCTGCGCGACGACCGTCAGCGGCACGGCCTCGGTCAGCACCACCACCGTGTTTTGCTCCAGCGGGATGTTGAGGTTGACCGGCACATCGGCGCGGACGGGGATTGTCCAGTCGATGGTGGCGTTTTCGAGGCCGACAAAGGCGCTATATAGCCCCCCGACCAGCGGTTGAGCGATGTTGCGCTTGATGTCGAACAGCGTCAGCAGCAGCACCGCTACCACCACCAGCAGCACGATGTTGACCACGAAAGAAAAAATCACCATAAAGCGCCATATGAATCGACCGAGTGCCCGCAGCATATACCCTGCTCCTTGTGGATATGACGTGTGCCCGTGTGAAAAATTAGCCCGACAGTTGTATCGTCTATACTGTTCGGGGTGTGCTTTAGCCATACATTCCTAAACATACCCCGCCTCTGTCCGATTGTCCACTTAAGAAACCACCGCTGGAGTAGCCCAATGTCTGACACCCCTGCCCTGCTCATCACCACCCACTTGCAGATGACCGCCCCGCAGCAGTTTGTGGCCGCCCCGCCCCCCGCCGTGGAGGACATCAGCATCCGTCGGCTTGGCGTGGTGGACGTGCGCTTTTACCTGTTTATGTATCAGGCGGTGGGCGAGGCCTACCGCTGGCGTGACCGGCTGCTGATGCCCGCCGCTGAGCTGGCGCAGGCGTTGGCTGGCGCACACGTCCACCTGCTGACGGTGGGGGGCGTGCCGGCGGGTTATATCGAGCTTCAGCCCCACCTCGATCACAGCGTGGAGGTGGCGTATTTTGGCCTGCGGCCCGAATATCACGGGCGTGGGCTGGGCAAATATCTGCTGAGCTGTGGCATCGAGCAGGCGTGGGCGCTTGGCCCAACCCGCCTGACGGTGCACACCTGCAACCTTGACGGCCCGTATGCTCTGCCAACCTATCAGGCGTGCGGGTTCAGCATCGAGCGGGTGGAGCAAGAGCCGATGCCGGCGCGCTATGCCTGACCCCGCCTACACGAACACCCGCAGCTTCTGAAAGTCTTCGCGCAGCCACGTTTTCCAGCTGGCGCTGTACAGCACCGCGGCTGGATGATAGGTGGGGACGATGTGCACCGTGCCCCACTCGGCCTGCACCGGCATCAGCTTGCCGTGGATTTGGCTGATTTTGTGCTTGGCCTCGGGCTGTTGAAAGCGGGTGAGCAGGGCGCGGGCCGCCACCCCGCCCATCGCGATGATGGCCGCCGGCTGAATCACCGCAAAGATGCGCTCGACAAACGGGGCATAATAGGCCAATTCGGCAGCGGTTGGCTCGCGCTTTTCGCCCAGATAATCCAGCACAAAGTTGGTGACGTAGACCTGCTCACGGGTCAGGCCGATGGTCTCCAGCATCTCGTTGAGCACCGCGCCGGCCTGTCCAAAGAACGGGCGTCCCTCGCGCGCTTCGTTGAGGCCGGGCGCTTCAGAGATAAACAGCAGGGTGGCATCGGGGTTGCCATCGCCCAGCACGGGGAAGAAACGGTTGGCCTGACGCACGCTGTACAGCGGCGAGTCGGTGGCGGCCATCAGGTCGCTGCGGATGGCCTTGAGGGCGGCCTCTTTGCTGGCCCGCAGCGCCGAGGTGGTGGGCGGTTTGGGGGCGGTCTGCCGACGGATGGAGTCACATAGGCGGTCAACGTCTTTGGCAAAACGGGCGTGGGCCAGCTCGACCGCGTTGCGGCGGGCCAGCGGCAGCAGGTCGGGAGGCAGCTCGGCAGCGCGCGGCATGACGGCATCGCCCACCAGCACCGGCACAACCACCTTGTTCTGGCGCAGGGCGGCGGCGATTTCGATGCGCACAAAGTCGTCATCCAGCATCAGGCGGCGCTGGCCGGCTTTGTCCTCACAGCTGGCCCATGTCGGGCCAATCAGCGTCAGCAGCACGTCACACTGCGCCACCGCCTCCTCTAGAAACTGCACAAAATCGACGCCCGGGGGTATCGAATCGACGTCCATAAACACATCCTCGGCGTCAAAGTGCCGCAGCAGATGGTCATATAATCGTCCGGCATAGCCTTCGCTGTCCTGCCGGCGATAATTGATGAAAACCCGTGCCATAGCCCCTCCCGAACTGAGGATATACGCGCCCAACAGGCTCAGCCGCGCCGGACTCGTTGACGGTTAACAATCCGCGCTGCAAAGCATTATAATAGAGGGGTAAGATGCGGGGCGTTTTGCCCTGCCTGCCTGTTTGTCGTACCCACCCCTAGAGGATTCGCCGTGCAAACGGATACCCCGCTTCATTTGCTCTCGACCTTTCAGACCTATTTTCCTGGCCAAAAACCCACCCACACCGTGCAAGCCGCTGGATACGAGGCGTGGGCCGCCGGCCTGCAAACCGACGATGCGCGCTTTACGCTGGCTTGTGCCGAGCGCGGCGCGCGCGTGACGTTTACGTGGCAGTCGGCGCGGCGCGGCGAATCGGTTAATCACCGGCCGCTGCCGGCATGGGCGCAGCTGCCGGCGGCGGTGCTGGTCAAGCTGTGTGCCGATGGCCTCGACGTCAGCGGGCTGCATGTGGCCCTGCTGGGCGAGCGTACCGCCAGCCCGCGCTTTGAATATGGTCTGGCCGCGGCGCTGGCGGCCCTGCTGCATACCCTGCACAACCGCCCATATACCGCCGACAGCCTGCTGAAGGTCATCGATGCGGCCAAGCGCTAGCCCACAAACGATTTTAGAACGACGCCCCGCCCGATAGGCTTTGCAGCTGCTCGGCAAATGACAGCAGGTCTGTGCCCGCCAGATTGGCCAGCAGGTAAATCAGGCCGCACGACAGCACTATCAGCAAAATGGTGCTGAGGATGATGGTGACGCAGCCGCGCGCTGCACCAAAGTCGTAGTTTTTGCCAATGCGTGCGGCCAATCCCCACAGCGAATAAATCCCCAGCGCAATCGCCCCAATCTGAAAAATCGTGAAATAGGTGGGGGCGTTTTGCAGATTGGCAGGGTCGGAGAGGCTGTTGAACAGCAGATACAGGATGAGTGCCACCCCGCTGACCGACAGGAAGGTGATGAGCAGGTAGAAATAGGCCAGACGGTGCAGCATCATGCTGTACGTGCCGTCCCCGCCCATGATTTTGGCCGCCATGTGGATGATGCCGGTATAAATCAGCGAGCTGATCAGGGTGGAGAGAAAGGCGCTGACGGCGGTGACGAGCAGGCTGTCAGTCAGCACGATGGAGAGCTGGTCGATGGTTTGTTGATAGGTTAGGCCGGTATCTGGGTTGATGGATGCGCGGATGTCGGGCGGCATCAGGCTAAACACCACATTGACGAGGAAAAAGTTCAGCCCGATGCTCATGATGGTGGCCAGCGCGGCATAAATCAGGGTATCGACCAGCGCTGTGCCAAACCCCACCGGCTTTTCGGGCTTCTTTTCGTCGGGGGTGGTGTCGGCCTCATAGCCGCGTTTGCCGCTGCCGGTCTTGCCATCGATGCGCTTGGGGTTCTTGGTCGGCTTATATTGCGTAAGAATCTGGCCGCTGCGGATGGCCATAATGGCCTCATCGGCGGGCAGGCCGGTGATGGTGGTGACGGCGCTGCGGGCGTAGGCGTCGCGGTCAAAATTGGGGTTGATCTTAAAGGCCTGCACCAGCGCTTTGGCCGATCTGTCCATCATGCCGCGGGTGTGCATCTCGATGGCGTCGCTGAGGGCGTTGTGGGCCATGCGCTCTTGCTGCGGCGTGAGGGTGACCAGCGGCGACAGCTCGAAGGCGGGGGCAGGTTTGTCCTCGACAATCGGGGTGGGCGGCGCATGGGTGATGGCTGGGCGCTGCTCGGTCACCTGAGGGGGTTCGGCGGTGCGGTCGGTGTTGTTGTTGCGCTGTACATACTGGATGGCTTTTTCGGCCAGCGCGCGGATTTCGGGGTCTTTGTCGTAGTCGGCGGCGGTCTCCAGCGCGCCGAGAGCATCAAGGTCTTTGGTCTTGGCAAGGGCCTGCACAGCGGCTTTGCGCTTGGCTGGATCGGGGTGCTTAATCAGTTCGACAAGGCGCGGATCAACAGGCATTAGTTCAGAGTCTCCGAATCGTTATAAGACAAATTGTATTTTAGTGGCTGTATGATTTCTGCGCCAAAGATTTGTCAGGGTAATCGCTTCAAATTTTCTGTTTGTAGGGGCAGTTCGTGAACTGCCCGACGTCACTGGCGCATCGCGATGCTTGACGGGCGCATCGCGATGCTTGACGGGCGCATCGCTATGCTTGACGGGCG
>DAOUCZ010000128.1:0-8756 GCA_034431675.1 Anaerolineae bacterium
GCATCGCGATGCGCCCGTGAAGTCGGGCAGTTCACGAACTGCCCCTACGACCAGAAAATTTGCAGTGATTACCCTGCCCCCTCCACCCCCCCTTTCCCGCCCTCAATGGAGGAGAGGGGGGGATGAGGGGCGGCGTTGTTAGCGCGAGAAGCGCTCGATTTGCGCGTCCAGCTTGCTCAAATCGACGTCGGGATAGGCGGCCAGCGCGCTGCGGAAGATGGTCATGTAGCTGACCAATTCCTCGGCGGTATAGGCCTCAAAGCGCATGGTGATGGCCGGTTGGGTGTTGCTGGCGCGCACCAGCCCCCAGCCGTGCTCAAACTGCACGCGCGCGCCGTCCAGCGTGTTGACCTCGTACTGTTGGCTCAGCGCGGCGCTCAGCTCGTCGATGATGACGAATTTGCGCGCATCCGCGGCGCTCATGATGATTTCGGGGGTGGCAATCAGCTTGGGGATGTCGGCGAACAGTTCGCTGATGGAGCGCCCCGACTTACTGATGATTTCGAGCGTCTTGAGCGCCACCAGCGGCGCGTCATCAAAGCCAAAGTAGTTGTCGCCCCAGAACAAGTGCCCGCTGACCTCGCCGCCCAGCGGGGACTTCAGCTCGTGCATCTTCTGCTTCATCAGGCTGTGGCCGCTTTTCCACATCACCGGTTGGCCGCCGTGCTTTTTGATGTCGTCACTCAGCGCCATCGACGCCTTGACATCATACACAATCGGCGCGCCGGGCCGGCGGCTGAGCACGTCACGCGCCAGCAGCGCCAGCAGGCGGTCGGCGGCGATGTGATGCCCGTGGTTGTCGATGAACCCGCAGCGGTCGCTGTCGCCGTCAAAGGCAAGGCCGAGGTCGGCCTTCAGCGAGACCACCGCGTGTTCAAGGTCTTTGGTCATCTCGGGGTCTTCGGGGTTGGGCAGGTGATTGGGGTATGTGCCGTCGCTTTCCAGATACAGGCCGTGGACTTCGAGGCCGAGCTTTTCCAGCAGCGGATACACATAAGTGCCGCTCAGGCCGTTGCCGGCATCCAGCACCACCTTCAGCTTGCGCGGGAACGAGACCATCCCACCGATATGGGCCATGTGCTTGTGGATCATGTCGGGGTCGGCATCGACCTGCGGCGTGCCCTCCACAAAACTGCCGGCCTGAATGATTTTCAGCAGCTCTTGAATCTGTTCACCGGCCAGCGCCAGCGCGCCATAGGCCATCTTGATGCCGTTGTACTTGGTCTCTAAGTGGCTGCCGGTAATCATCACACCTGCGCCTTTGTCCCCATACGAGGCCGAGGCAAAGTAGACCGTTGGGGTCAGCACCCCGCCGATGTCGGTGACCGGCAGGCCGGTGCTGGCTACCCCGTCAATCAGGGCGGCGCGCAGGGCGGGCGACGTCAGGCGGTTGTCGCTGCCGACAAACATGCGCTGCGTGCCAAAGGTTTTGGGCAGATAGGTGCCAAGCGCCTTGCCGACAAGGCGGGCCACTTCTGGCGTAATCTGCGGCGCATCACCGACGGCAGTGCCGCGGATGTCGTATTTACGAAAAATGCTGGTATCGAGGTTCATCGCCAAAAGCTCCCCTTCGCTGTTGAACAAAAAAACAAACCACGCGGATTGTACCGCATTTTGGCGCGCCCCTCACCCCCTGCGCGTTTGGCGCTCACAGGCGGGCACAGCACCAGATGATGTTTCTCATATACAAGACGTGACGCTCATATGACACACGTCACTAGGGGGACAGCGCAAGCTGGCGGATAATACAGACATCAAAGGCAAACACAACGCGAACCCCCGCGTTAGAGCAAGTCAAAAAAACAAGGAGAAAACCCCATGGCCGCCAAACTCGTTCGTAGTCGCGATGGCAACATCATCACCGACCCGCCGCTCGCCCGTTTTCTCTTCAGCGATACCCGTATGGCCGGCGTTTGGCTGGTGGTACGTGTGCTGTTGGGCTGGAGCTGGCTGTCCAGCGGGTGGGGCAAGCTGCAAAACCCGGCATGGATGGAGAGCGGTGTGGCGCTGAAAGGCTTCTGGGAGCGCGCGCTCGGCCTGACCGAAGGCGTGCCCTCGCCCATCAAGTTTGACTGGTACGGCGGCTTCCTCAACAGCCTGTATGAGGCCGGCGCATACACATGGTTTGCCAAGCTGATCGTGTTCGGCGAAATCCTCGTCGGCCTCGGCCTGATTGTCGGTCTGTTCGTCGGGTTCGCCGCCTTCTTCGGTGGCTTCATGAACTGGAACTTCATCATGGCCGGCACGGCCAGCAGCAACGGCCTGTATCTGGTGGTCGCTGTTCTGCTCATGCTCGCTTGGAAGACCGCTGGTTGGTACGGCCTAGACCGCTTCGCCCTGCCCTACCTCGGCACTCCGTGGCCGACCAAAGCCCCCAAAGATGCAGACTCCTCGCTGAAGGCGCAGCCCAAGGGCGCCTGAACCTTAGCGAGAGACCTCCCTCCCTCTGACCTCCCTGCTGGCATCCTCCTCCCTCGCCAGCAGGGAGGTCGCTTTTTGTGTGTCGCCCTCCGCTCACTGACTAAAATAGTGTTTGAAGGCCTCCGGCGTCGGCTGCCCTTTCCATTTGACGATGGTTTGGTTGTCGAAGGGGTTTTCTTGCTTTAGCTGGAAGTTTTCGTTTCTAAACTCGTCAAAAATCGACTTGACCTTTTTATACAGCTCGATCGTGGGATAGGTGTTGATATACAGGATGCGTGGGCCAGTGTCGGTGTCGCTATCGCTGTCTGTGTCGCTTTCACTTTTGCTTTCTTGCATCTCTTGCTCATCCGAAACGCCGATGGCGTCCAGATGATTCTTCCAATGCACCTTTTTCTGAGCCGGCCCATCTTTGTACCAGCGGTCTAGATGCTTGGAATAGGAGGCCGTGACGCGGGGCAGCGGCGGGCGGGCGCACAGCCATCAGTCTTTGTGTGGCGCGGTTGCCAAGGGTGCGCTGCAAGCGCATCAGGCTGTGCACAGGCTGAAAGGCGGCAGCCTGAGACACCCGCTCAGACTCGTGGCTAGGATGAACAGCTGGGGCGGTGGGTTTGGGCTTGCGGGCAGGCGACAACATGTCAAAAAAAATCCTCGAGTGGGTGTTCAGGGATTTTGGCGCGATGGATGAAGGAGGCGACTAAGGAGAGGGGTTTGGAGAGGCAAAAAAATTGTATCACGAAAACAGTCGAATACGGTTATGACGTAATACATGCCGTAATTTGTTTGGAGGTGAAGGGGAAAGATGCTGCTGCCGCTCACCAGCGATAAGGTGGGATGTCGGGGGCGTCGTCGTCGGGGGGCGGGTCGTCCAGCAGATGCAGGCCGCGCGGGGGCGGCGCATCCTCGAACAAGTTCAGCTGGACGCCGGCATCATCGGCTTGATGCGCGTCCAGCAGACGCATCACCAGCGCGGTGCTGCTGCCCTGTGCGCGTTTCTCGCGCGCAAAGCGGGCCGGATGCCGGTCGCCTTTGGCGCGGTTGCAGGCCATGCAGGCCACCACAAGGTTATCGGGGGTGTTGAGGCCGCCGGCCCGCAGGCTGTAGACATGGTCTAGCTCAAATTCGGCCTCAATCAGCCGGACGCCGCACCACTCACAGCGCCCCCCGCACGACAAAATCACCCCGCGCAGCGTATCGGCATCCACCACGCCGTCCCGCCCCAGCGCCCGCGCGCGGCTGTTGAGCGCGCGGGCATACTGGCGCAGCTGCTGCGTATCCAAACGGTCGCGATAGCGCATGGGCTGTCCCCTCTGCCTAGGCCTGCCAGCCGGTCACGGCGCGATAGATGGCCTCAGCGCCAAAGCGCACGGCCTCGGCGGGGATGCGCTCATCGGCGGCATGAATCAAGCTGGCAAAGTTGAACCCTTCGGGCAGGGCCATCGGGATGAACCCGTAGGTCTGGATGCCCAGCTGAGCGAACACGCGCGCATCCGTCCCCCCGCTGACCATATAGGGCACGGGGACGCCGGTCGGGTCGAGCTGGCGCAGGATGTCGGCCAGATGCGCAAAGTGGGTCATGTCGGGGTTGGGCAGGGCGGTCGGGTCTTCGGCAGAGACCGGCGCGATGTCGAGGTCGTCGCCAATCAGGGCGCGCACCTCGGCCAAGAACTCGTCGGGTGTGACGCCGGGCAGCACGCGCCCGTCCATGGTCAGCGTGATTTCGGACGGCACAACATTGATGCGCGTGCCGCCGTGCAGCAGGGTGGGGTTGATGGTGTTGTGCAGCAGCGGGTCGAACATGCGCGCCGGCGCGCCCAGTTGGTCAAGCATGGCATCGGTTTGGGCGGGGTCAAGCAGGGCGCGGATGTGAGCGGCGGTTGGCTCTGGCAGCTCTGACGCCACCGCGTTAATCAGGGCCGCCGTCACCGGGGTGATGTGCACCGGCAGGCGCGCGCCGTCCAGCGCGGTCAGCACGCGCCCCAGTCGGCTCATGGCCGTGCCGGTGGCGCGCTGTGCCCCGTGCCCGCCTTGCCCGCGCACGGTCACGCGCAGTGGATAAATATAGCGCTCGGCCACCATAATCGGGTAGAAGCGCCGTCCAGCAATCGGCAGTGGAAAGCCGCCAAACTCGCTCAGGCCGTAGCGCACCCCTTCAAACAATTCGGCGTGCTGGCTGACCAGATAGCGCGCGCCGAATTCGCTGCCATCTTCTTCGTCGGCGGTCAGCGCCAAAATCAGGTCGAACGGCAGCTCGACGCCCTCAGCGGCGGCGCGCAAAAACGCCGCAGACAGCATCGCATCGCCGCCTTTCATGTCCAATGCGCCGCGCCCCCACACGTACCCGTCAATCAGGTCGCCGCCAAACGGTGGGTGCGTCCACTGCTGGTCATGGGCCGGCACCACGTCCACATGCCCATACAGCAGCAGCGGCGGCGCATCGCCGCGCCCTTTCAGGCGCGCGATCAGGTTGGTGCGCTCCAGCGATTTACCGACGATCACCGGCTCGATGCCATAACTGCGCACCACATCGGCCATCCACCCGATTAAGCCGGCCTCGTTGCCCGGCGGGTTGGAGGTGTCAAAGCGGATGAGCTGCTGAAGCAGCTCGGCGGGACGGGTGTGCCAGTCGGGGGTGGACGTCATGGGGTTTGGGCCTCCTATCACGGTGAACTGTCTGGGAGTGTACCACACCGGCGCGCCCCCGCCCGCGCGCAAAAAAGCCCGCTGCCCCACGCGGGGACAGCGGGCGAGATACAGCAGGGTAATCGCTTCAAATTTTCTGGTCGTAGGGGCAGTTCGTGAACTGCCCGACGTCACGCGCGCATCACGATGCTTCACGGGCGCATCGCGATGCGCCCCTACGCACCATTTTGCCCTCTCATGAACCAATGGCTGATTTTGAATCGATTGTCCCCGCGAGATGCAGCGCCTTGGGCGGGGCTAAGCGGCCATGGTAATCATCAGCAGGGTGATGACCGCGGCAATCAGGCGGTCGGTGCGCTTGCTCTCGGGGTACAGCTTGGCCCAACCAAGGTCAATCAGATACAGCACACCGATGGCCACAATCAGGCTGAGAATCAGCAGCAGACTGCTGATGCCGCTGGTATACAGCGAAAAATACAGCAGCCACACCTCCAGCGTCGAGATGCTGCCGCTGGCCAGTGCCCCCACCAGCATCAGCACCAAGATGGCGGCGCTGCCGGCAAACCATGGGCGTACAATGGCGGTGGTGTGCTCTAGCAAGCTGGCATCTGCGGCCTTGCTGCGCCACTGCAAAAACCAGCGCGAGACCAGCGCGCCGCCGGCGACGCCCGCCGCCATCCGCAGCGGCATCAACAGCGTGAGGGTGATGAGCGCCAGCGGGCTGTAGCCGCCAAAGCCGCGCGTGGCAATCAGGTTGACCAGCACGGCAATCAGGCCGGTGGCAGCGCCCATCACCGCCACCAGCACCACCACATTCCACCACGTGGCCGGCAGCGCATCGGCACGGCCGCCGCGCCCAGCGGTGGCTTGCAGCGAGGCCAGCAGCCCCTTGACCGTGGCCTGGAGGTCATCGAGGGTGTAGCGCGCCGGCGCGCCCGGGATGTTCTGCGGCGGCGCAAACCCGATGCCCGCCCCGCGGGCGTTGGCCGGCGCACTGCTGCGCAAGCTGGCGGCATCGTCGGGCGGGGACGCGGCGTTTAGCTCGGCAAGGGCGGCGCGCGCCTCGGCGTGGTCAGGGTTAATTTTCAGGACGTTCTCGTAGCACGCCCGCTGACGCGCGGGGTCATCGGTGGTCTGGGCAAGGCCCAACCATGCCTCGACAATACGCGGGTTGGCCTTGACCACCTCGCGCAGCAGCGATTGGGCGGTGGCTTTGTCGCCGGCCTGAAGCGCGGCCAATCCCTGCTCCAACTGGTCTTGTTCGCTCATCGGATGAGTCCCCCATTGTGCGGTCACGCATACGAACGTCTGCGATGATTATGCGGGGGATGGGCCAAACGCGCAACCGGTCTGAGCCTAGCGTACTATCCTGACGTCCCGTGCTGCGGGGGCAGCATCAGCGGCCTCAGCGCGCGTGCGGGCCAATCACCACCTCGCTGCCGCGGATTTGCAGGTTGAGCACCGGTTGATCATAGGGCGTCAGCCACTTGGCCCATGCCGCGCTGCTGTAGAAATGCTTGCTAAAGTCCTTAAAGCGCGCGGTGATTTCGTCGCGGCGCTCCTCAACCATCACTTCTAGCGGGTTGAGGATTTTCATGCCGTGGCGCACCTCTAGATGCAGGTGGTTTTGGCGGCCTGTGCCGGCGTCAATCATCCCCAGCACGGTCTGCGGGCCAACGTTTTGGCCCGGCACCAGCGGGTTGGGGTTGGCCATGTGCCCATAGATAAAGATGTATGGCCCAACCTTGAGGCGCGTATAGTTGGGGGCATAGGTCGAGGCGTTAACGTTGACGTCAATCACCGTGCCCTCCACGCCGGCCACAATCGGCACAGGCTTGGATGTGCCATAGTCAAAGCCGCCGTGCAGCGCCTGACAGTAGTTGTACCAAAACTTGCCCTCGCGCCGCAGGTTATAGGCAAAGATGGTGTTGCCATAATATTGAATCCACTGCGTATCGGCCAGCGCCACCGGATGCTGGGTGATGACCGGCAGATAGGGCACGCCGTCCACCACGCGGCGCGTCAGCTTGGGGATCGGGGCGATATAGCCGGCAGGTGCGCCCAGCTTGCGCTCGGGTGACCAGCCTTTGCTGTGCTGCCACCACGCATAGCCCTCACTCTCGATGCGGCTGTGCGGCGTGACCTCGAACTGCTCGCCCACCGTGAACTGCCCAAGGCGTTCGGCGCTCAGGCTTGGCTCGCGCCGGATGCTGATTGGCCCTTCAATCACCTCAAAAAATTGAATCGGCGTGCCATCTGGCATCAACACCTGCGCTCCAGATGGGGCGGGCGGTGTGACGCCTGCGCCGCCTGTGCTGCTGCCAACTGGGGCGGGGGCGGGCGGGGCTTCGTCGGTCACCAGCATGAACGGGGCGCTGGTCACCACGCGGCGCTCGGCAGACCAGCCGCGCGCGTGCTGCCAATAGACAAAGCCGCCGGCCACCGTGCGCGAGGTCGGCACGACCTCGAGGATTGCGCCGTTGGCGATTTCGCCCAGCTTTCTGCTGTTGGGGTCGGGGTTCTCACGGATGCTGACCGGCCCATCCACCACCTTGAAATAGCGCACCTGCGGCACAGCGGGCGGGGTGACCGGCGCGGGCGCTGGCGGCGTCACAGGGGCAGGCGGCGTGACCGGCACGGGCTCGGCAGCGGCCTGCATAAATGGGGATGAACCGTCCGATTTGCCCAGCGCAGACCAACCGCGCGCATGGCGCACCCATGCAAACCCGCCGGCGTTGGCCCGCCCATCCGCCAGCACCTCGATGACCGTGCCGTTGGGCAGTTCTCCCAGCTTGGCGCTGGTCACATCGGGGTTGGCACGGATGCTGACCGGCCCATTGACCACCTGATAGAAGCGCGGCTCGCCACCTGCCGGCGGTGCTGCCGGCGCTTGGGCCGCGCGCTGCATAAAGGTCGAGCGCCCGTCTGCTGTGCCCTCGGCAGACCAGCCGCGCGCGTGCTTCCACCACACAAAATTATCGGCCACCGTGCGCGAGCCAGCTTCAACCTCAAGCAGTGTGCCGTTGAGCAGCTCCCCCATCCGTGCGCCGCTGGTGGCCGGCGCGCTGCGAATGCTGAGAGGGCCATCGGTGATCAAAAAATATATCCGTTCGGTCATCGCTCACAATCCTTTCGAGTCGGCGCATGTTGTTATATAGCGATGCCGCCCGCCGCAGGGCGCACGGGCAGCATCGGGATGGTTTTACTGGCGGTCTTGCCATTCCTGAATGGCCTGCTGGATGAAGGCGCGGGCTTCGGGGTCGTCGATGTCGCTGACCGCCTCGAAAAAGCGGTCTTCAATCTGGATGCGCACCCCGCCGTCCGGTGCAGCGTGGACGTGCCAGCGCCGTCCGGCATAGCCGGGGGTTTGCAGCAGGCGGTGCTGAAGATAGGCCTCGATGGAGGCGGCGATGTTCATCTCGGGGATCTCTTGGAACTCGAACTTGGGCCGGCCCAAAAAGCCGCGCCCTTTCAGCTCACCGCCGGTCATATCGCGATATTTCGGCAGGTCGCCGGGCAGCGGGGCATCCACCGACGGGGGGACAACCGGCGGCGGGATGACTGGCGGCGGTGCGGCGGGCTTGGGCGCAGGCGGCGCGACGCTGACGGGTGGGGCTGCCGGCGCGGGCGCGCCGTCGGGCTGGGTGAGCGACTTGGCCAGCTCGTTCATCAGGCGGGTGAAGGTCTCTTTGGCC
>DAOUCZ010000129.1:0-2981 GCA_034431675.1 Anaerolineae bacterium
GAGAGCGGGGCAGACGACTTCATCGCCAAGCCGTTCTCCAATGCCGAGCTGGTGGCCCGCGTGCGGGCGCTGATGCGCCGCATCGAGCTGATGCCCCAAACCGATACCCGCCTGCAAGTCGGGCGGCTAGAGCTGGACATCCCGCACCGCCGCGCCACCATGCGCGGTAAGAAGATCCACCTTACCCCCATCGAATATGCGCTGCTGCACACCCTGATGCGCAGTGCCGGCGAGGTGGTGACCTATAACGAACTGCTGCGCGCGGTGTGGGGCGACGGCTATACTGGCGATTTCTCGGTGCTGCGGGTCAACATCTCGCGCCTGCGCCAAAAAATCGAGGACGACGCCCGCACCCCCTCCTACATCCTCACCGTCCCCGGTCAGGGCTATCAGATGCCCAGCGGCAGCTAACCCTTCTGCCCACCACCGAAAGGACATGCTTGCATATGCCTGCCAAAGGCCAGCCCTTCCCTGACTTTGCCCTGCCCAATCAGGACGGCCAGACCGTAACTCTGGACAGCCTGCGCGGCAAAAAGGTGATTTTGTTCGCCTTCCCCAAAGCCAACACCTCTGGCTGCACCACGCAAGCCTGCGGCTTCCGCGACAAGTTCCCACAGATTGAGACTGCCAACGCGGTGGTGCTGGGCCTCAGCCCCGACGCGCCCAAAGACCTCAAAAAGTGGCAGACGCAGGAAAACCTGCAATACGACCTGCTGTCTGATCCCGACCAGACCCTGCTGAATGCGCTGGGCGTGTGGCAAGAGAAGTCGATGTATGGGCGCAAATATATGGGCGTGGTGCGCTCTCACTGGGTGATTGACGAAAACGGTGTGGTCATCGACGAACAAATCAAGGTGACGCCCGAAGACAGCGTCAAGCGTGCGCTGGCCGCCCTATAGGCCCTGCCCAGCAGCGCCTGACCCGCTCTACCCCGCAGCCCCTGCCTCCCCATATCGGAGGCGGGGGCTGTCCCTTTGGGGTGACAAACCGTCGTAGAATCAAATCATCACACACGCGCACACAGACCCCGAGTGAGGCCAGACGATGCTGAGACCCCGTTTATCGGGCGTGAAGACGAGCTGGCCGAAATCGACCACGTGCTGGCTGATCCCGTCCTGCCGCCTGCTGACGCTGGTTGGGCCGGGCGGCATCGGCAAGACGCGCCTTGCCTCCGAGGCCGCTGCGCGCCAGCGGGATGCCTTTGTGGATGTATTTTTTTACACAGAACAAATTTACAACATTTGATTGACGAACACAAAACACGTGTTATGTTAAGAACACATGTTCGCATTTAAAAAGGATACGGGTCTCATGCCGGGTAAAATTTCGCCGTTCTTGTGGTTCAACTACACCTCATCGTCGATACCCCCAAGATACCGACCAAAAGCCGGCAGGGCGAGTGCCGGCTCAGTCCACGGATGGCGCTGCGTTAGGGCTT
Organism: Anaerolineae bacterium; assembly: GCA_034431675.1. Lineage (GTDB taxonomy): Bacteria > Chloroflexota > Anaerolineae > Aggregatilineales > Phototrophicaceae > Flexicrinis. Next base: position 1,439 of record DAOUCZ010000129.1, read on the forward strand.
TTCGGTCTTGCCCTTGCCGGTCGGGGTGTCGTCATCCGTGCCGGTTTGGGCGGCTTTATCGGTTTTGCCCTTGCCGGCGGCCGGGGGCTGCTGTTGGAGCGCGTTCAGGTCACCACTGGGCTTGCCCGCGGCCTCGCCTTTGGCCTGACCCCATGCCTGACCCAACACCCCGCCGGCATTGGCTGCCGGCTGCTCTGCGCCTTTGCCCGCTGGGGTTGCCCCGCTGGCCTTTGACGGGGCATCCGGCGTGTGCTGAACCGACTTCATGCCGGCCATCATGCTGGCCAGCGCGCCGCCAGCAGCAGCGAGACCAGCTGCAACCGCCGGCGAGGCGGGCAAGTCGCCCTGCCACGCACTCAAGTCGGGGACAGGGGGGACGGGCAGCGCTGGCGCATCGGCCACAAATTGGCCGGCCTTGGCGCGTTCAAGGTGGGCTGCCCATGTTTTGTTGTTCGCCCCGCCTTTGACCTCAATTTTCAGTTCGCGGGCCGGATCGCCGCTGGCCAGCTCGATAAACAGGATGTCCTTGCCGCCCAGCAAGCCCTCGTTTTTGGTGCGGACGCCGGTGATGTCGGTCAGCGGGATGCTGAACTCGACCTCTTGCACCAGCTTGCCACCAAACATCCCCAAGGTCTTGTTCTTCTTCTCTTTTTGCTCAAACACAAGGCGCGCATCGGTCAGGTACAGCACGCCGTCGGGGTCATCGCCGCCGCGACCGGTCTGCACCCACTCGGCCTCGCAGGCGATATACAAGCTGCCGCTGCCGGCGCGGTCGCCGCTGAACTCGGCCCACTGCGCCATACTCCATGTCAGCTTGCGCAGCAGGTCTTCTAGGTCATAGCGCGGGCTGTTGAACGGCGACAGCGCCGCCTCGACTTGGCTGTGCGCCAGCTTGACGCGCTCATCCAACGCCGACAGCGCATCAAGGCAGGGCTGAAGCAGGGCATCGTTGCCGCCCAGCGCCAGCTCGATGGCCCGCACCGATTGGGCCAACTCGGCCTGAAGGCGCGGGGCGGCGGTTTCGATGATGTGGGCGGCGGACTCGCTCAGCGGTCCAAAGGCGGCGGTCAGGGCGTTAACCTGCGCATTGACCGCGGCGCTGTGCGGATAATGCGCGTTGGCCAGCTTTTGGGCCGCTTGATCCAGCGCATCGCGCTGACGGGCGGCACTTTGCAGGGTGTCGCGCGCGCTTTGCAGCGTAACGGCGCTGCTCAGGCGCTGATGTTCGGCTTGCAGCTGGGTGCGCAGGGCTTGCGGGTCGGGGGTGCTGCTCATGATGGGCCTCCATGATTGAAAAACAGCTTAACAGCTGCCCCTAGCGTATCACGCCTTCGTTGGGCGCGCAGCACCATCAAAGCAAACACCCCACCTGATGGGTGAGGTGGGGTGTTTTTTTGGGGGGGTGTGGACCTAGTGAGACTCGAACTCACGACCTTTTCAATGCCATTGAAACGCTCTCCCAGCTGAGCTATAGGCCCGTCCACTTGGGATGTTTTGTATTCTAGTCGCCGCCTGTCAGCCTGTCAAGCGTCGGGTTCAGGGT
>DAOUCZ010000130.1:0-9736 GCA_034431675.1 Anaerolineae bacterium
GTGTATCAGCTAGCAGATTAGACGGGTGGGTAAAAACATTCAGGACAGGCTGTACAGCCTGTCCTGAATGCGAGGCGCTCTCAACCGTGTGGCGTGCAGTATTGGGCGATTATTTGCCCAGTGGGATGGCAATGGTCAGACCAATGAGGGCAAACAGCACTCCGATACTGTGGAGTATATTTGCGGTGATTTGGAGCGCATTGGACGAGAAGATGTAGCTAAGGATTTGGAGGATGAGCGCGACAGCAACGAGCAAAATACCGACGACCATGGGCAATCCGCGCCGCTTCGCCAAGCCCGAAGAAGTCAAGTCGATGAGTCTTCCCAGTCTTTTGGATCGGTCAATTTGCTTGAACATCAGTTAACCTGAAACTCCACATAATGATCAGTGATCGCGGGTGCGGCTTTTAGCGTCAGCAAGATGCCATCGGGAACATCTTGGCGTTCTAAGACGGTTGCCTGCTGGTAAATGGCTGATACCACGTCACCACGATGATAAGGTATAAGCAGTTTAACCGCCCTTAGTGCTTTTGCCAAACTGTTCTCGATGGCGGAAAGCAGCGCTTGGATGCCTAATTTTTGCCCCGCTGAAATCACCACAGAATCGACATAGTGGCGCTCTTGTGGAGCGACTGGAGGGGTATCTCCCTTCCAGCGGTCAGATTTGTTCCACACAAGGATGCGCGGGATGGGTGGGACATCGATTTCGGCCAGTGTATCTTCGACGGCTTCGATATGTTGCTCTACGTTGGGATGAGACATATCGACGACATGCAGCAAGATGTCGGCCTCTAGGATTTCTTCTAGGGTGGCGCGGAAAGCAGCAATCAGCGAGGTGGGCAGTTTTTGGATGAAGCCGACGGTATCGGAGATGATGGCTTGTCGGCCACTGGGCAGTTCCAGTTTGCGGGTTGTGGGGTCGAGGGTGGCAAACAGCTGATCTGCGACATAAGTGCTTGCGTCGGTAAGCGTGTTGATGAGGGTGGACTTGCCGGCGTTGGTGTAGCCAACCAACGCGATGACTGGGAAACCACTGCGTGAGCGCTGAGCGCGCTGGCGCTGACGGTGGGCACGCACTGCATCGAGTTCTTGCTTGAGTTTATTGATTTTTCGGCTGATTTCGCGCTGGTCTACTTCGAGCTGGGTTTCGCCCGGGCCGCGCAAGCCGACGCCGGCAGCAGAGCCTTTGCCACCACCTTGGCGGGCGAGGTGTGTCCATTGACGGGTTAGGCGGGGTTTGCGGTACTCGTATTGAGCCAGCTCGACCTGAAGAGCGCCCTCGCGGGTTTGAGCGTGTTGTGCAAAGATGTCTAGAATCAGCGCAGAGCGATCGATGACTTTGATGTCTTCGCCGAGATGGCGTTCGATGTCTCGTTGGTGTCTTGGAGAGAGTTCATCGTCAAAAATAACGACTTTGGCGCCGGTTTCGATCATCAGCTGATGAACTTCTTCCAGCTTGCCGGGACCGATATAGGTGGACGGGTTGATGCTTTTAAGGTTCTGGGTAATTTGCCCCAAAACCTCCATCCCTGCGGTTTCGGCCAACTGATGAAGCTCTGACAGAGAATCTTCCATGGACATCAAGGGATGCGCGCCGCTGACACCTGCGGCAACCAGCACGGCTTTTTCGCGCTCGGTTTGTGTGATGAGATAGAGATCAGGCATGTTTAGATGAATACCACTTTTTGAGTTGGTCAACAGCAGCGGCGAATTCTTCATCCGTGACGCCGAGGCTGAAGCGCACATAGTCTGTGCCACCCGGGCCATAAGCATCGCCGGGGGCGAGAGAGACGTGCGCTTCGGTGAGTGCTTGTTCGACATATTGATTGGCTGTCAGCTTGGTCGGTTTGGCCCAGACGTAGAGGGTTGCTTTGGGGGTTTGAGCCATAAGGCCGATTTCGGGCAAGATGGCCATCAATTGATCGCGACGGCGGCGGTAGCTTTCATTGCGTTGGTCAATCCAGCTTTGTGGGGTGTTATCCAGCGCATAAGTGCCGGCCATATAGATGGCATTGAAATGCCCGCTGTCGATATTGCTTTTGATTTTGAGGAGTGTTTCTATGGCAGATGGTGCGCCGACCGCAGCGCCTAAGCGCCAGCCTGCCATGTTGTGACTCTTGGAAAGCGAGATGAATTCGAGGGTGACATCTTTGGCGCCGGGGGTTTGCAGTGCGCTGGGCGCGACATAGCCGTCAAACGTCACTTCGCAGTAAGGGTTATCAGAGGCCAGCAGCACATCGTTTTCGCGGCAGAAGGCCACTGCCTTATCATAAAAATCTTGCGACACAACCGCGCCTGTCGGGTTGTTGGGATAGTTAAGCCAGATGAGTTTAGCTTTGCGCTGATCATGAGGTATGGCGTCGAAATCGACTTCGTAATTATTGCTCTCGCGCACGGGGATCCATCCGATTTGGGCACCGCTGAGCCGAACGCCCTGCATGTAGGAAGGATAGCCGACATCGGGGATAAGGGCGGTATCGCCTGTATCACAGTAGGCCATACAAAGATTGACAATGCCCTCTTTGCTGCCGATGAGTGGGAGGATTTCTTTGTCTGGATCGAGTGTGACCCCAAATCGACGTTGATAGTAGCGCGCTACGGCCTCGCGGAATGCTGCCAAACCCCGATAACCTGAATAGCCGTGCATCGACGGCATGCTGGCTGCTTCGTGCAGCGCATCGACGACATCTGAGGGGGGCGGTGCATCTGGGCTTCCGATGTCTAGCCGCAGCACTTTGGTGCCGGATTTTTGCATTGCGCGAATCCGATCACCGATGCCGGCAAAGACATAAGTAGGCAGATTGGATAGACGCTGGGCGGGCTTTGGCATTATTTTTTAACTCCGTTATGGCAGGGCTTGTGGGTGAACTCGTTCACCCGCAAGTGTCAGGGCATCAACCAGATCGGCATGTGCGCGCTCTGCATAGCTATTATAGCGTTGGCGTTTGTTTTTCACCTTATCTGGCAGTTCTGGCATAATGCCAAAGTTGGCCTTCATGGGCTGAAAGTGCTGGGGTTCTGCGTGGGTGACGTAATGTGCCAGCGCGCCCAACATGGTCGTTGGCGGCAAAATAAGCGGCGTTTGGCCCGATTGCTGTCGGGCCAGATTTACCGCGGCCAGCAGGCCGGTGGCGATATTGCCAACATACCCCTCTACACCCACGATTTGACCTGCAAAGAACAAATCAGGGCGCTGACGGGAGGCCATGGTGGCATACAGCAAGCTGGGAGCGTTGATAAATGTGTTGCGATGCATTTGCCCCATGCGCACAAACTCGGCATTGGCCAGACCGGGAATCATCCGCAAGATGCGTTCTTGTTCGCCCCATTTGATGTTGGTTTGGAAACCGACGATGTTATAGAGGCTGCCAGCGATATTATCACGGCGGAGCTGCACCACGGCATGAGGTCTGCGTCCGGTGCGGGGGTCACGCAGGCCAACCGGGCGCATTGGGCCATAAGCCAGCGTATCATCACCGCGTGCTGCAAGCTGTTCGATGGGCACACAGCCTTCGAAAAAGTGTGGGTCTTCTTGCTCGAAATCCCGCAGTTCTGCTCGCTCGGCGGTGCGTAGCGCTTGGACAAAGGCGAGATATTCTTCTTTGTTCATTGGACAATTGAGATAATCGTCTTCACCACGGTCATACCGGCTTGCAGCAAAGGCAATCTGCATATCAATGGTGTTGGCAACCACGATTGGCGAGATGGCATCATAGAAATACAGATAGTGTTGACCGGTGAAAGCTGCGATGCGAGCTGAGAGTGCCGGTGATGTTAGTGGCCCTGTAGCGATGATGGTTGGCTCATCGGGGATTTCAGTGACTTCTTGCCGGATAAGATTGATGTTGGGGTGATTGGTGATGGCTTGGGTTACTTTGTCCGCAAAGCCGTCACGGTCTACGGCGAGTGCGCCGCCAGCAGGTACAGCCGATTCTTCCGCACACCGGATGAGCAATGAGCCAAGCAGTCGCAGCTCGGACTGGAGGACGCCTGTGGCGCGGTCTGGGAGCTTTGAGCCAAGCGAGTTGCTGCACACCAACTCAGCGAGGTTATCGGTGACATGTGCGCCGGTGGTTCGATGAGGGCGCATCTCGTATAACGAGACATGATGACCGCGTTGAGCGAGCTGCCAAGCAGCTTCGGTGCCGGCAAGGCCGCCCCCAATGACGTGAATTGTTTTTTGCGTATTGATACTCATATTCGGTTCTTGATTGAATTGTTATCTTAGGAGATGGTGGGGGGTATCGCACTGCCGCCGGTATGTGCCGCTGTCCGGGCATAGTCGCGGTATTGGCGGATTTTTTCGGCGGCGGGGTCATCTGGTGGTACCAGCTCAAAGGCGCGGTCTAGGGCTTGTGCGGCTTTGTCGAGCTTGCCCGCTGCATAATAGGCGCTGCCAAGCAGGTCGTAAACCCTAAAATCGATGGGTTGACCGTCGGCCTTGGCGCTGTCGATGGCGCGGAGGACAATTTTCTCGGTGGTATCGTAGAGGCCTTGCTGATAATAGGCGCGTGCAGCACGCAGATAGATTGAGACTTCCCATGGGTGATAGGGATTATATTGTAACGCGGCCAAATAGGCGGCAGCGGAACGCTCATATAACCCTTGTGTAAAGCAGGCATCACCCAGCATTTCATAGGCGCGTGACCATGTGACATTAATGCCGGGGGGCCGCTTAGAAAGCTGAAAATACTGCTCTAGTGTCGAGATGACTCTGTGTGCTTGTCCGTCGGCACGAGAGAAAATCTCGGCGCTGATTAGGAGTGCCTCGAGCAGACTAGCGCGTGGCAAATCACGATGTGATGCCAGCTTGAGGGCAGCTTCTGCTGCATCCACGGCTTCTTGGGTGCGGTGCGAGTCACGCAGGATGCGCCCTCGGAGCAGATACGCCTGAATCAACCAGCCACGATCTTCGGTGGCGGGATAGGTTTGGACGGCTTTTTCGAGGAAGACCAATGCCTGTCGAAAATTGCGGTGCTCGTAGGAAGCGATAAACCCCAAACGCTCGTATGCATAGGATGTCAGCGCGTCTACGGTGGAGGGCATTAACAGCGCGCGGTGAAAGGCTTCGGCGGCCTGTTCGATTTGATTGGTGGATAAAAGCAGGCGGCCCAGCTGGTAAATCACCCAACCCGCATTTTCGTAATCGGGGGTTTGGGTGATGATGGTGCGATAAAGTTTCTCGGCACTCATCCAATCGCTTTTTTCGGCGAACCCCAACGCAGACAGCTCGTATCTGGCAAAAAAGCAGTCTGCTAGAACCTCTTGAACCTGAGGCCGGCTGTAGATAGTTGGTACAAGCTGGCCGGCCTTAGAGATGTCATCGAGGCCGCCCTCAGGGCGGCCTGTCTGAAGCTTTGCACGAGCACGTAAAATTAGCAAATCTGCCTGAACAGCATCGGACGGGTTGGTGCGCAGTGCTTTGGTGATTTTCACCTCTGCTGCTTTGGCCTTGCGCTCGCGCAGCAGTCGTTCGATGTCTCCGGTGCGAATACTCATGATGAGGTGCTAGATTCGGCCCAAAACCAGCGAAGCGTTTTGCCCACCGAGGCCAAAGCTGTTGGAGAGCACATAACGCAGGTTTTTGAGGTCACGGGCGATATTGGGCACATAGTCGAGATCACATTCAGGGTCTGGGGTTTCGTAGTTGATGGTGGGGTGGATCTTTTGGTGGAACAGGGACAGTGCGCTGACGACGGCTTCGATTGCACCTGCTGCACCAAAGGCATGACCAATCATGCTCTTGGTGGAGCTGACTGGGATATTATAGGCAGCTTCACCAATGACATGTTTGATGGCGTTGGTCTCCATGGCATCGTTTTGGGGCGTTGAAGTACCGTGTGCGTTGATGTAGCCGATGTCCTCACCATTTAGACGCGCGTCATTGATTGCCCATTTAATCGAACGAATAGCGCCTGATGCTGTGGGATCGAGTGCTGCGATGTGATAGCCATCTGAAGATGAGGCATGACCGAGAATCTCGGCATAGATGCGCGCGCCACGCTTGATGGCATGTGCCAGAGATTCGATAATCAGGATGCCAGCGCCTTCGCCCATCACAAAACCAGAACGGTTTTTGTCGAATGGGCGACTGGCCCGTTCTGGCTCATCATTGTATTCACTGGCTAGCGCGGTCATCGCGCTGAAGCCGGCCACCGTATAGTCTTGAAGAATGGCCTCTACGCCACCGGTGATGACGATGTCGGCGCGCCCTTCGCGGATTAGGGTTGAGGCCTCGCCGACGGACTGTGTGCCGGCAGCGCAGGCGGTTGAGGGGGTGTTGAGCGGCCCAAGCGCGCGCAAGAAACGGCTGATGTAGTGTGCCGGCATATTGGGCAGTGAATTGATAAGGGCCAGCGGGTTGGGCTTGCGCCATGTGGTGCGAAAATCGAAGGTGCTGTTGGTAGACATCTCGTGAGAACCGAGCGTTGTCCCGACAACGACTCCCACTCGTTCGCTTTTGTTTTCGATGTCTTGCACCGTTAGACCGGCATCTTCGATGGCTTGATGTGCTGCCGAAACCGCAAACTGTGAGGCGCGCCCCATACGACGGGCTTCTTTGTGATCGATATAGTTCCCGACATCAAAATCACGCACTTCTGCCGCAATCTTGACCGGAATATGCTCCGTTGGGATGGTGGTGATGTTTTTGATGCCAGAGCGTCCGGCCAGCAGATTTTCCCACAAGGTCTTGACAGAGCCGAGTGCGGACACGACCCCCATGCCGGTGATCACAACGCGGGAGCGCCCACGCCTGAGTACGTCCATGTTGTTTGTTACTCCTCTTTGCTTCAGTTCGCTGAGTGCGTGTTAGGATACAGGAATTTGTGCAATTTTCTCCTGTATCAAGTGCACAATATTTCCTTTTATGGCCAAGGTCGCTTGATGTACTGCGTTACGGATGGCTCGACCGTCGGAGCTGCCATGGCCAATGATAAGAACACCATTTACACCTAAAAGTGGCGCACCGCCAATTTCGGATGTATCGAGCTTTTTGCGGATGACCTTAAATGCCGGCCTGAGCAGTGCACCAGCCAGCATCCAATCGGGGCGCTGCTTGGCTACGATACGGATGTTATCTGACATATAGCGAATGCCGGCCTCGTAGGTTTTGAGCAAAATGTTGCCGGTAAAACCATCACTGACAATGACATCTGCCTTGGTGTTGCCGGATTGGTAGCTGAAAATCTCTTTAGGCTCTACATTGCCAATAAAATTGAGGTTCGATTGTTTTAGAAGGTCGGAAGTGCTGCGGATGAGGTCGTTGCCTTTGCCTTCTTCTTCACCATTGGAAAGGAGACCGACGCGAGGATTTGCGATGCCAAGCGCGTGTTGGGCATAGATAGCCCCCATGTGCGCATATTGCAGCATCCAGTCGGGCTTCGAGTCGGCATTGGCGCCAATGTCGGTAAAGAATACGGGACGGCCAAAGACTGGGAATACTGCGGACAATGCAGGGCGCTTTACACCGGGAATGCGGCGAAGTTTGTCGAGCATGGCGATGGCATGGGCAGCACCAGTATTGCCCATGGTCACAAAGGCCTGTGCATAACCTTCTCGTACCAGTTCCATGCCCACATGCATCGAAGACCGTGGCTTTTCTTTGATGACATGGCTTGGTTTGTCTTGCATCGTTATCGTTTCTGGGGCATGGCGTAGCTCAATTCGGGAGGCTGCGTCGGGGTATTTGACTAGCTCGGCTTTGACTGCGGCCTCGTCACCGACCAGTACGATTTCGACGCCCAATTCGCGAACAGCCAGCACTGCGCCTTCTACATCTGGTGCAGGGCAGTTATCTGTTCCCATCGCATCCACTACGATTCGCATAATGAAGTCAATCCCGCTTGATGAAGCCCTATACAATGCCATGATTGTAAAACCGAAGTCTTAGCTTGACCAGCATCTGAATAGCCGTTATAATGTCGTTCATTGCTGCCCTGATGGCGGAACTGGCAGACGCGCATGGTTGAGGGCCATGTCCTTAACGGGGTGGAGGTTCGAGTCCTCTTCAGGGCATCAGCAAAGAAATAAGGCCCGCCTTTTTGGCGGGTCTTTTTGTTGCCATACGCTCGAACACGATTTACACTGTGTGCTGTTGTTGTACCGACGAAATTATCACTGACAGGAGCTGGCTTGGATGTCTGATGCGAAAAACGACCCCTTGCAGGCAGCGTATGAAGCTATTCAGGAACAGCGTTTGCCAGAAGCGCGGCGAATCCTTGATGGTTATCTGAAAGCCAACCCCGACCAAGCCGATGGCTGGTGGCTGTACAGTTATACAGTCACAGAAGCCAGTGACGCCCGTGCTGCGCTAGAGAATGTTTTGCGGATAAACCCAAACTACGAGGGTGCGCGTGAGCTTTTGGCAGAGCTGAATGCCCAGACCGGTATGCCTGCTGGCGCTTCGTTCCCCGCATCAACCAGCGGCGGCGCTGCAAAGCCGCCGGCTTCGTCTACTTCTACTTCATCAGCCATCGACCTTGACGACGATTTTGATTTTGATGATGACGCCAAAAGCGAAGAAGCTCCGAAAGAAAGCGGCGGTGACCGGCGGGCTTTGTTTGCGCTGATTGGTTTTGCACTGCTGCTTGGGGTGGTGTTTGTGGTATTTATGCTGCCGCAGCTGCGAAGTGCAACCCCACAGAGCACGCCGACAAGTATCGCGATTATGCCAACCGATACGCAAGCACCGCTGGTACTAGATGTGCCAACCAATACCTTTGACATGACCGTGACACCCGATGAGGTTTTGCCAACCGAGACGGTGGCTTCGCCAACGGATGAACCCACTTTCACTATATCTGGCACGGATACCACGGATACCGTGGAAGGAACTCCAGAGCCTCAAGAGACCGTCAGCGCGGATGAGACTAGAATCCCTGAATTTTCGACGACGTGGCTCGAGGCATTGGGCGCGTTTGAGATTGTGCCGGACAGCGTCGAACAGACCGAGACAAACCTAGGGCAAACGCTAAGTGTTTCGGTATGTGCCGCAAGTGTGGCACAACTGAGAGAACTGGTGCCATCGGTGATGGAGACGATGGCCCGTGCTATTGATCTTGCACCGGCAGGCACAGAAGCGTTGGGGGCGGTCTTTGTAGACTGTACGACACAGCGGGTTTTGCGGCGTGTGGGTATCACTATGGCGCTTGCGCAAGCATTTGTCACCGACGAGATTGATACAGCCCAATTCCGCAGCGGTTTTCAGCAGGTGATTACGCCTTAGGCCTCGCTGCTTTTGGATACATCACAACATAAAAAGGGCCAACAGGCCTTTTTTATGTTGTGATGTGCGAGTATTTGCCGTGATTTACGGACGGGTGCGGTTTTTACCTTCCCACACGAAAGCCTCATCCTTGATAAAGGCTTCGAGCATGGCGCGGGCAATATCATCCGACGGCTGGATGGGAGGGGATTTGAAGAAGTATGAGCTTGGCCCTTCAATAGCGCCGCTGATACCACGGTCGAGCGCGAGCTTGGCGCAGCGCAGTGCATCAATAACGACACCGGCACTGTTGGGGCTGTCTACAACCTCCAGCTTCAGCTCGATATTGAGGGGGACATCCCCAAAGCTGCGACCTTCGAGCCGGATATAAGCCCATTTGCGATCTTCGAGCCAAGGGATGTAATCACTGGGGCCAATATACACATTGCCGGCACCCATATCATAGGGCAGCTGGCTGGTGACCGCATTGGTCTTGCTGATCTTCTTGCTTTCGAGACGAGTGCGGTCAAG
>DAOUCZ010000131.1:0-18027 GCA_034431675.1 Anaerolineae bacterium
TCCAACAAGAACAGCAATTTCACATCACCAATTTGGATGCAGCGCTTGGAATTATCGCAAAAATCGGAGTGCTGTATAATAGTTTGGAACGTAGCGACCAGAAAGAACTGCTACGTCAGGTCGTTGAACGAGTTATCGTGAATGCTGAGGGAATTGTAAAGTTGGAGTTGCGGACTCCACTCGCATATCTCAAGGATTTGACTGACGAGATACGCAGTGTGAACCGCCGCGAAGGGTTTAGACCACAAACCAAAATCGGCGGAGACATCTCCGCCGATCCTCATCCAGAATGTTCGAACTGGATCCAAGTGAGCTGGGGAACCTGGACTCGAACCAAGATATGCGGATCCAGAGTCCGCTGTTCTGCCAATTGAACTATTCCCCAATGGTGCTTTTATATATATCACGAACAGACAACCAGTTCAAGGCCGAGTTTGCCGATTTCGCCCAATTAGCCGCGCAACAGGCCGGTATTGCCCACAGTCAGCACTCGTTTGACCAATTCTTCTAGCGGCATGGCGCGCCCCCGATTGGCGGACTGCTCCAGCGACCATGCACTCATCTTCAGGCGGATGCGGTCGAGTGCGCGCTGTGCCCGTGCCTGATCGGCGACGAAGGCTCGCGGGTCGTTGAGCACGCGGGCGGTGATTTCGGAAGTGCGCTCGAAGGGGGCGGTTTCGCTGGTGATTTCGGCATATGCGGCGGCGATGCCCAGCACATAAGCCGGTTTGACAGTGGTCTGCACATGGCGCATGGCGGCGCGCAGCGCACTCATCCCCCCAGAGCGGTCTCCGATGGCGATGCGTGCGTCGCACAGGCCCACCAGCGCCAGCGCCCGCCATTGTTCCAGCACAAAATTTTCCCACTCCAGATAGCCTTCTGGGCGGTGTTCCAGCTCATCAAGGCCCTGCGTAAACAGATCGACAGCCGCCTCATAATCACGCGATTGCAGGGCACATGCTCCAAGGCCGATCCGCGCAGCCGCCCCCTGAAGCATCAGGCCGTTCAGCGCGCGGTCTTGGGCGGCGCTAAACACATGATGGGCTTTTTCGGTCTGTTCCATCTGGATGAGCGCCAGACCTTCGCCAAGGGCGGCATAGAGGGCCAGATGGACAAAACCGATTTTTTCGGCAATCTGGCGAGACAGCTGGTAACGCACCACCGAAGCAGGGTACTGTCCCAACGCCAGCGCTGCCTGTGCCAGCAAATAGGCGCTCACTGCCGCCTGATAATGCGCGTTGACCCCTTGTGCCTCAGCCAGTGCCGCCTCGGCGAAGTCGCGGGCGCGGCTGTAGTTACAGGCTTCCAGCTCAATCTCAATCTGGACGATGCGCGGCAGCAGCAGCTGATAGGTTTGGCCGTGGCGCTCCATGGTTTGGATGGCTTCTTGGATGGCGCTGCGGGCATCGTCATAACGGGCAAGCGCGTTGGCCGCTTTGGCCAGCTGGGTTTGGGCCGTGGCTGCGCCGATGGCACTGCCAATCGACAAATAGTGCGAGCGTGCCTCGTTGAGCAGCTGGATGGCGTTTTCGGGCTGACCGCCCAGCAGCGTGACTGTGCCAAGCGCCAGCAGCGACTGCGCCTCGCCAAAGCGGTCGCCTATGGCGCGTTGGATGTCGAGTGCCTCGGTGTGATATAACCGTGCTTTATACAAATCGCGTTCGTGCCCGCTGATGCGCTCCCAATGGGCACGCCCCAGCAGGGTGAGGGCCTGACTCAGGCCGTGACGGTCTGACTGCTCGCGGTAGAGCGTTTCGGCCAGCTGAAGGTGCGCGCGCGCCTCGCTGGCCGAGATAAAGTATAGGGCATATGCCCCCTCGGCCAGCTGAAGCAGTGCTTCGAGGTCGGGGAGTGAGGCCGGCGAAGGCGCAAGCTGGCGTGCCTGACGCAGGCACAGCTCGGCGTCGGTCTGGTCGCCAAAAGCCACCGAGATTCGCCCATACCATGCCAGTGCACGCGCTGTCACCATGTCACGCTCTGGGCCGGGGGGTTGGGTTTGCAGCACGCGCAGTACCGGGTCGGCGAACGACTGTGCCTCGAGGCGGTTGCCGCGAAACTCGGCGTATAAGCCATAGGCATGCAGCGCGCGTGCCAGCACCACGGTGCGCCGATTTTCTACCGCATACTGCACTGCGGCCAGCAGATTGTCGCTTTCGGCGGCTTGGGCGCGGAAGGCTTCGAGCTGACCACGGCCCTCGAACGCGGGCCGGCGCGAAGCCAACTGGTTGAGGTAGAAATCGCTGTGCGCCAACCGCACCGCCTCTAATAGGCCCATCGCGGCGAGCTTTTCGGCGGCATATTGACGGATGATGTCGTGCAGGCTGAACGCGCCGGTCTCGGCATCACGCCGCACCAGCGATTTGCTGGTCAGCGAGAGCAGGGCGCGCAAGCTGGTGCCGGCCACCACTTGTGCCGCATCGCGGGTGAACCCGCCATAAAACACCGATACGCGTGCCAGCGCATCGCGATCGTCGTCGTTGAGCAGTTTCCATGAGTAGTCAAAGGTGGCGCGCAGGCTGCGCTGCCGTTCTGGCACGTCACGCCCGCTGGTTTCCAGAAAGTCGGGGTCGCGCTTGATTTCGGCCGCGATTTCTGCCGGCGTCAGCGCCTCGACCCAGCCGGCAGCCAGCAGAATCCCCAGCGGCACGCCCTCGACATAACGGCAGATGGTAATCACAGCAGCAAGGTCATCATTGGTCAGCTCGTAGCTGGGGCGAGCACGACGCGCACCCTGCTCAAACAGCTGCACGGCGCTGTAACGGCGCGGATTAGCGGCACGCTCGTCGGGGATGTCCATCGGGGCGAGGGTGTAGAGGTGCTCACCCTGTACATCCAGCTTCTCGCGCGAGGTGGCGATGATTTTGAGGCGCGGGGCGGCGCTGATCATGTCGGCGAGCAGGGTGGCGGCATTGAGCAGATGCTCAAAGTTATCCAGCACCAGCAGCAGCGCCTTGTTGTGCAAAAATTCCAGCAGCTGCTGGCGCACATCCATGCCGGTGATAAAGGTGAAACCCACCGCATCGGCAATGGCGGTTATGACCGCCTCGAGGGTGGCATGGGCCGCCAGCGGCACAAAATACACCCCGTCGGGGTAGTCGGGGACGCAGCGCTCGGCCACCTCCAACGCAAGGCGGGTTTTGCCCATCCCACCCGGCGCAATCAGCGTGACAAGGCGCACGGTGGGTGTGCCCAACAGGTCGATGACGGCCTGCGACTCTTCTGAACGCCCAATAAAGGCGGTGGGCTGGGCCGGCAGATTGTGCTTGGGTTCAAAGACCGGCAGGCTTGATGACGTGGGGGATTGCAGGGCTTGCGTGCGCGGCACGGTCTTGGCCGCGCGCAGGCCTTCGGGAGCGACCGACTGTGACGCGGGCCGTCCGCCGCTGGTGGCCATAGCAATCGTTTCCAGCTGTGCACCGATCAGGCGCACGGTGGCGGGGCGGCGGGCGGGTTCTTTATTGAGCATCTTGCGGACGAGGTCGTCCATCGCCTCTGGCACATCAGAGCGCAGGGTGGTGAGGGGGATTGGTTCAGCACCGAAGATGTTGGACAGTGTATCGGTGAGCTGATTGCCCTGAAACGGGTGCTTGCCCGCCAGCATGGTATACAGCACCAGCCCCATCGACCAGATGTCGGAGCGCTCGTCTGCCGAAGCGCCGCTGAGCACCTCGGGCGCGGCCCACTCGACTGTGCCGCCGGGCATGGCATCGCCCATGGTTAGGCGTTCACGGCTTTTGAGCAGGGCTGTGCCGAAGTCGGTCAGCTTGGGCGTGCCCGACGACATAATCAGGATGTTGCTGGGCTTCAGGTCGCGGTGGACGATTTTGAGGTGATGGGCGCGGGCTAAGGCGTCCACGATTTCGATGGCGATACCGAGCGCACGGTGATAGGGGAGTGCGCCGTAGCCCTCGATCATCTTGGCAAGGCTCCCCCCGTCGATGTATTCCAGCACAAGGTGATATAGGCCGGTTTCTTCGAAGGTATCCAGCAGCTTGACGATATTGGGGTGGTCAAGTTGCCGCAGAGCCTCGCCCTCACGGATAACGCGGGCGCGCAGGGTGGGGTCGGTGGTTAGGGCTTCGGGCAGCAGGTGCTTGACGGCCACCTGACGGTTGGTCTGGAGGTCTAGGGCGCGGAACACTGCGCCCATCCCCCCGCGCGCAATCAGGCCCTGAAGCCGGTAGCGCCCATTCAAAATTTTGGTGGGGTGCGTCAAATCGCCAGACATATCCTGTATCCGTCACTGCTGAAGGGGCGTAGATGATGATAAGTGAAATGAAAGGTAAGGAATGAATCCAGACCGCCTAATCATACCCAGTCCTGCCGGACGATGAAAGGGACGCAGGATGAGCGTTTTGTTGCGACCGCCATTATGAGAGCGAACGCGCCCACCAGCCCCGCGCGCCTTTGCTATAATTTGTATGACGGCCTGCCTTACAGGCCCGACGCACAAGCTGGCACACACGGAGAATGAACACTTGCGCATCTTGATTTTGGGGATTGATGGCTATCTGGGATGGGCGCTGGCCCAGCATCTGGTGGCGCGCGGGCATGTTGTGGCAGGGCTAGATGCACAGCTGCGCCGCGATTGGGTGGCCGAGATGGGGGCGGACAGTGCCATCCCGATTGGGTCGCTGGACGAGCGGGTTAAGGCGTTTGAGGCGCACTTTGGCGTGCCTTTGACCATCTATCGCGGCAACCTGTTAGATTACCACTTCACACGGTTGGCGTTGGCCGAATTCAAGCCGCAGGCGGTAGTACATCTGGCCGAGATGCCTTCTGCGCCCTATTCGATGATGGATGCCAATCACGCGGTCTTTACCCAGCACAACAATGTGATTGGCAGCTTGAACGTGCTGTGGGCCATGCGCGAGGCCGCGCCAGAGGCGCATCTGGTGAAATTGGGGACGATGGGCGAGTATGGCACGCCCAATCTCGACATCCCCGAAGGCTTCTTTGAGGTGGAGTATCGCGGGCGGCGGGATGTGCTGCCGTTTCCGCGTCAGGCCAACAGCTTTTATCATTGGAGCAAGGTGCACGACTCCAACAACACCATGTTTGCTTGTCGGGTATGGGGGCTGCGCTCGACCGATGTGATGCAAGGGGTGGTGTTTGGCACGCGCGTGGCGGCCATGCCGCCCGATGTGCCGGCGTTGGCCACTCGTCTGGATTTTGACCAGTGCTTTGGCACGGCCATCAACCGCTTCTGCTGTCAGGCGGTGATTGGGCATCCGCTGACGGTGTATGGGACGGGCGGGATGACGCGCGGCTTTTTGCCCCTGCGCGACTCGGTGGAGTGCTTGACGCTGGCTTGCGAGAACCCGCCAGCGCGCGGCGAGTATCGCGTGTTCAACCAGTTTGAGCATACCTACAGCATCCGGCAGCTGGCCGAGACGGTGCAGGCGGCGGGGCAGTCGCTGGGTTTGACGGTGGACATCCAACACTTTGAAAACCCGCGCGCCGAGGCCGGTGAGCACTACTACAACCCCGACCGGCAGCACCTTGTCGATTTGGGGTATGTGCCTGCTGCTGATTTGCACGGCGAAATCTGTCAGATGCTGTCCGACCTGATGCCCCATGCCGACCGCATCCGGGCGCATCAGGCGGCGCTGCTGCCCGACATCCGCTGGGATGGGCAGCGTCGGCCTTCTCGACCGTTGTGAGACGCGGTAGGCGTGTGTGGGGGGGCGGACTTGTCCGCCCTAGGGTAATCGCTTCAAATTTTCTGGTGGGGGCAGAACCCATCGCGATGGGTTTTGTATGGGCAGTTCGTGAACAGCCCGACGTCACAGGCGCATCGCGATGCTTTACGGGCGCATCGCGATGCTTTACGGGCGCATCGCGATGCTTTACGGGCGCATCGCGATGCGCCCCTACGCACCATTTTGCCCTCTTATGAACCAATGGCTGATTTTGAAGCGATTGCCCTGTTGTCCGCCCCAATTCGATGCCTTAGGATGCGTGTGGTGTGTTATAGTAATGAGGCTGCATTTGTGAGGAGGCGCTGCCGTGTCAAGCGTTCCTGATTTGCCGGCCCAATCTCAGCCGCGTAACAACACCAATTGGGTGTTTGTGGTGGCTATTGTGGCCGTTTTGCTGATTGCGCTGTGGACGATTCGCAGCATTTTGCTGCTGACGTTTGCTGCCATCATCCTTGTCATCTTGTTCACCATGCCGATTAACCGTTTGACGCGCTGGCATCCGACGGTTGCTGGGCGGCAGCTGTCCATCGGGCGGACGCCAGCCATCATCCTGACGCTGTTGATGGGATTGGTGCTGGTGGTGGCCATTGCGCTGCCGCTGGTTGCGCTGTTGGCTGGCCAGTTTGGCACACTGTTCAATACCACCCTGCCTACCGGCGTCGATCGTGTGCTGACATGGTGGGATAATGGGCGGGTGCTGAACACCATTCCATTTTTGGAGGGGGTGGATTTTACACCGATCCTTGGCGTGCCGACCGCCCCAACCTATGTGCTGGGGACGGCTAATCTGGGGATGTTTAACCTGCCGACATGGTGGAGCGAGGCGTCTACCGTGCGCAACATCCTGTTGTTTGTCGAGCCGGCGCGTGCTTTCAGCATCGATACCAGCACCTTGCAGCAAATCGCCACACAAGTCATCAATGCGCTGGGGACAGTCGGCGGGTCGGTCATCCCGATCTTGGGCGGCGCGGCCAACCTGATGCTCAATACGCTGATTGTGATTTTCTTGAGCCTGTATTTTTTGGCCGAGCCAGACCGCTATATCAACCGTGTCATCCTGTATACGCCCAAAAACTACCGTTGGCGGATGCGTGTGGTCTTGAACCGGATGGGCGAGGCGCTGCGGGCATGGCTGCGGGTCACAGGCGTATCCATGTTGGTGGCTGGCCTGCTGACTGGTCTGCTTCTGGCGTTGATTGGGATTCAGCAGTGGGCGGCGCTGGGCACGTTGGCCGGCTTGGGATCGTTTGTGCCCAATTTTGGCACGCTGCTGGCGCTGATTCCGGCGCTGTTGGTTGGTGCGGTGCAAGCCCCCGACCGTGTGGTATTGATTGTGGTCATTGTGTATGGTGTGTCGTTTGTGCAGAGCCAGATTGTCTCACCCATCTTGGCCAATGAAGACATGAAGATGCCGCCAGTGCTCATTTTGGTCGGGCAGATTGTGTTTGGTATCTTTTTTGGCTTTTTGGGGCTGATGTTTGCCGTGCCGCTCACGGCCATCCTGCTGGTGCTGATGGATGAGGTGTATGTGAAGGATGTGCTGAAAGACCACGACTCCACCCCAGACGGCGCGATTGTCGAGCCGCAGCCCACTCCTCCGGCACAATCCACCTGATGGACTGCCGCCTCGTTTTGTAGACTCTTGAACCGTACCGCTCAACTCAACACAGTAAGGACAACAGGCATTTATGGGACAGCTCAACCCCGACCTGCTCTCGAAAGACATGGCCGATACGCTCAATTTTGCCGCTGAGCCGGTCATCCAAAAAACCATGCCCAACCTGACACCCGAAATGGTGCTGGTGGCCCTGCTCAAAAACCCGCAAACCGCTGCTGCCCGCTTGTTGGAGACCATCCTTGCCACGCGCGGGCGCTCTGTCAGCCAGATGGCCAACCGCGCCAACACTGCTGCCCTTGCCAACCGTGATAAATCGGGCAATCTGGATTTTTTGGCGCGGGGTGGGGTGGCTGTGCCGCTGTCGCGCCAGACCATCATCCTGTTGGATGACGCGCTGGGCGTGGCCCGCGCCGCCAACGAGACGCGCGTGGATACGGACCATGCGCTGCAAGTGCTGGCCGAGGGCAGCATGCCGACCAACGCCCTTCTGCGCGAGTTTGGGGTGACATCTAAAGCCATACAGGATGCACGCACAGCGGTGCGTCCGGTGCGCACTGATACCACCGCTCGCGACGTGGTCGAGGAGGTGCGGCAGGGCACAGTGCGACCGGTCTACTTCCGCGAGGGGCTGCTGCGCGAGATGATGAACCTGCTGTCGCAGCGCGGCAGTCGGCATCTGGTGCTGGTTGGGCCAGACGGGGTGGGCAAGCGCACCTTGGGCTACAGCCTTGGCCTGTTGATTGGCGAGGGCAAAGGGCCGGTTGGCCTCAAGACGCTGGTGACGCTGGAAGAGACCGCGCTGCTGGATAACGATTTGCAAGCGGTGCGTGCCGGCCTTGCCAAAGCTGCCGGCGGCATCCTGTTTGTGCCACACATTCACCGCTTTTTTGGCGGGCCGGGCAAGGTGGAGTTTACCAAAGGCGGGGCGGCGGCCCTGCAAAAAGCCCTGCTGGCTGATGATCCGGTGATTATCGGCACCAGCACCGAGGTGGAGTATCAGGGGCGCTTGCAAGCGGCCAGCGGCTTTGCCGAGCGCGTCCAGATGGTGCGCGTCAGCGAGCCGCCGACCGATGAAGCCGTGCAGATGCTGATGACCAGCAAGCCGCAGTTTGAGGCCGATTATGACCTCGAAATCAAGGATGAGGCGGTCAAGCTGGCGGTGACGCTGGCCAAGCGTTATCTGAGTGCCATCCCGCTGCCGCGCAGCGCCGAGCATCTGCTGCACCGGACTGCGGCCTTGGTCAACATGAGTATGCAGAGCAATGTGGCCTTCAAGCCCGATTTGGCCGATGCGGTGCTGGACGCCGAGGATGTGACCTTGGCCGCCTCGCAGGCCACCGGCGTACCGGTCAACAAGTTGGGCGAGGACGAGCGCGTGCGTTATGCCAGCATGGTCGAGCATCTGCAAGAGCGCGTTATTGGGCAAGATCAGGCCATCATCGCGGTCAGCCGGGCCATCAAGGCCGCGCGCGTGGGCCTCAAAGACCCCAAGCGCCCGATCGGCGCGTTTATGTTCCTTGGCCCGACCGGTGTCGGCAAATCAGAGCTGGCCAAAGCGCTGGCCGAGTTTATGTTTGGCAGCGAAAACGACATGCTGCCGCTGGATATGTCGGAGTTTAAGGACGAGAGCAGCTTGAACCGTCTGCTGGGGTCGCCCTCTGGCTATGTGGACAGCGAGGCCGGTGGTCAGCTGACCGAGCGCGTCAAAAAGCAGCCCTATCTGCTGGTGCTGTTTGACGAGGTGGAAAAGGCCGCCCCCAAAATCGTCGATATTCTGCTTCAGGTTATCGAAGAGGGCCGCCTGACCGACGGGCGCGGCAATACGGTCAGCTTCAGCGAGACGGTGATTATCCTGACCAGCAATCTGGGCAGCAGGGCGCTGGCCGTGCCGTCCATCACCGATGAAGTGCGCGAAGAGGCGATGGTAGAGGTGCGCGATTACTTCCGCCCTGAGTTCTTGAACCGCCTTGACGAAGTGGTGATGTTTAATGCGCTGGATGCTGAAGCGCTGGAGCGCATCTTGCGCCTGCTGCTGAAGAAAGAGAGCAAGCTGGTGGCCGAGCGCGGCCTGACTCTGACCTTGAGCGATGCCGCGGTTGGGGTGCTGCTGGGCCAGTACAAAGAAGAAGACTACGGTTATGGTGCGCGCCCGCTGCGCCGCATCATTCAGCGCTGGGTGCGCGAGCCGCTGGCCGACTTTTTGCTCAAGGCCAATCCGCCTGCCGGCACCGAGGTCAAGGTGGATGGGGATGAGAATGGCCTGCGTTTTGGGGCATGGAAAGACGGCCAAGAACTGGACATGGGGTAAACGCGCGTGTCGTTCATTATCCGCCAAGCCATACTCGATGATACCGCCGGCATCAGCGCGCTGTTTCGGGCGCGTATTCCGGCGTGGCAGCGCCTGACGCCTGATGGGGCGGTCGAGACCGTGCGCTATGACGCGCTGACGGTGTATGAGCGCTGGACGCACGGCGGCCCATGGATGAGCATAGAGACCGCTGCGCTGGCCTTGGCACGCCTGCTGCATGGGGTGGGTCTTGCGCTGGTGGCCGAGCAAGATGGCCAGATTGTCGGCTATCTGGAGGCCTATCCCAGCTACGAGCCTCAGCCGCTGGGTGCACATCTGCATGTGGCGCATGTGCTCACCGTACCGGATGCCGTCGGCCATGAGGCCGTGCCAGAGCTGCTGCTGCGCCGCGCGGGCGAGCTGGCCGCCCATCTGCCCGATAAACGCCTGACGGTGTCACTGGCAGCAGACAGCGGGGATGATGCCGATTTTTATCGCCGGCATGGCTTTGCCCCACTGACCAGCGTGCGCCGCTATGTGCTGCCGACCAAGGCCGGTCAAGGGTTCTATCAGGTGGCCGAACATGCCAGCAGCAGCAGTGGGCAGATTGAGGGCTGGCAAATGCCGGTTGGGCGCACCGAATCGGCTTCGATGCTGTGGGAGTCGGTGTGGGTGTCCATCTGGGAGGTCATCCCGCAGCTGGCCGAGCGCAGCATCCAGCGCCTCAAGTTCAGCGCGTCGGGCCAAGAGATGCTGCTGTGTGCTCAGCCCGTCCCATATGATGTGCGCATGGCCGATGTGTGGGCTTGGTCTCCCCGCCCACTGACCGGCGTCTTGCTGACTGCCCTACGCGACTGGGCACAGCGGCAGCGCTTCCGTGCGCTGCGCCTGATTGTTGACCCACAAACCGCCAAACTGTTGGGCGAAGAGGCCGAGACCGACCCGTTCAGCCGCTCGATTTGGGCACGGCGCGTCTAAGTCGATGCCGCCCCTGCCAGCACGGGCCTAGCGTCCTGCGGTAGGGGCGTTTTTTGTGACTTAACGATGCCAAACAGAGGGCATCCATTCCACACCAACCAGTTTGGCCTCTAGGCCGCTCAGTTGGTCGATAGGGTGGGGGATGCCGTCGATGAACAGCGTCCCGTCATCGGTGACCCATGCGCTGTGGTCTGCGTCGGCGCTGTAATCAAACGAGACGATTGAGGAGTCTTGGCTCTGGTTCAGATACCACGAGCCATCGCCCAAAATCCAGCTGCCAGAGTTGCCGCCAAACGATTGGACGGCGCAGCGTGACGCATCAGCGGCATGGCAGGCCCACACATAGGCATAATGCGGCGTGCGCCACCATACCCCGAGCAGCTCAGCTTGACGCACGATTTTGTCCCCGTCCTCGTACCAGAAGAAACGCACCTCCTCGCAGGTGGCCACGCCCGCCAGTGTCCCGCAGGCTTGGATGATTTTACGCTCATCCCTAAAGATGATGAGGCGTTCATCGGGCGACAAATAGCCATCGCGTTGTTTCTGGCCGGTGCTGACCGTCAGCAGATAGCGTGTGCTGCCATCGGTCACCCGTATGGCACTGCCCAGCGGCGAAAATTCGATTGGGGTGAGCGCAGCATCATCAGAGACAAGTACCGGCTGCACATTTGCGCTCACAGCTCCATACGGCATATCGATCACCCACAGCCCAGCATCATCCACAAAAGCCAGACGCCGACCGTCGCTGCTCCAGACCAAATCGGGCTTGAGGCCGACACGGTCGGTCAGGGTTAGGATGTCTTTCATTGACCTTGCTTCGTTGGCAAAGTATCCCAGCGACGTGACGATGACAGATCGGCCATCCACCCGCGCCAATAACCCACCAGTTGGCGAGAAGGCTGCTGCTTGCCCACTCAGGACTTTGGTGTTCTCGGACATGTAAATCTTATCGTCTTCGATGTACAGCGAGAACAAGCCGTCTGGTGAGAGCTGGCAGCGGGGATGACTGCACGCTGCCGTGCTGGGCAGCGCCCCGCCGGCACGGATGCGATAGGGGCGGTCAAGCGCCACTGACTCCTCGTAACTGAGGGGCTGTCGCGGGTTTTCATGCGGTGGCAGCGCAGCCATAGAAATCAGTGGGCCATCATCGATGGGGAGGGCATAGGATGTGCCGGCCTCGGTGTGCAGCACCAGTATGGCACGGCGCGGGTAGCCGCCGATTTTGATGACGCGCCTATCGATCTCATCGTTGTTAAAAAATTCTTCCATGATCTCGCGCTGGGCTGGGCGGGGTGGGTGCGGGGTTTGCCCGCTCAGCTGAGCAACCAGCGCGTATAAACCGGCCTCGTCAAATGTGACATCTTGGTAAGTTGCGGCTTGCTCATCATACAGATAGGTGGTGTATTGGGTTTCGGGCACACTAAAGTCGAACCAAAACCACATCCCCCCATAGAAACCGGTGTCCATCCGATAGAGATTGGTATAGAAGCGCTGGCCCGGCTGAAACGGCCTGTACAGTGCATTGCAGTCCCCACCACCCAGCACATCTTCAAAGATGCCTATGGTGAAGACTGGGGTGTTGCGCACCAGCATCGCAAGCTCTGGCAGCTCGCCAGACAGCACATCATGGACGCGCAGTATGGCATTTTGTCCATACAGGTCGGTCTGGAGCACTTCGACCTGTGCAAAGGCTTGATAGGGTTCAAATATGTCATCAAAGGCAGGGCCGCCGCTGCACGCATGGGCGCGCGGCGTGTTTGCCAGCAGGGTCAGCAGCAGGGTTATTGCTAGAACGACAGATTTGTACATGGTTTATTCCTTTTGGATTAGAGTGTCAGGCCAATGCGGGCCGCAAATGCCTTGAGCTTTTCGCCGGCCTGTGGGGCATAGAGTGGTTTGCCGTGCCCAAAACAAATGACCGCCGGCTGTAGCGTGATGATGCGTGCCAGCGACTGACGATTTTGTGCCATATCGACCGTGAAGAAGGCAAATGGCAGGGTGAGGCGCGGTGGAAGATTAAACAGCACATCCCCGACGATCAGGATGCGCTGCTCTGGCTGCCAAAAGGCCAGATGGTCGATGGCATGGCCGGGGGTGTGCAGCACGTGGATGCCCCCAAGCACTTCGGGCAGCACATCGCCTTCGCTCAGGATGCGCTCAACCGGCGTGGGCAGATTGTAACGGGTGGGGGGCGGCGCGAACGGGCGAAACCACCCGGGCAGAGAATCGCGCGGGGGGGTGGCCACGGGCGATTGGCCGGTGATGGCTTCCGCCTCGCGCGCGCCGGCCATCACGGATGCGCCGGTGGCTTTTTGCACCACATGCAGGCCGCCAGCGTGATCGGAGTGCGCATGGGTGATGAGAATGCGCTTGACGTCACTGAGGGCATAGCCGGCCTGTTGAATTTGCTGGAGGATGCGCCCTGCTGCAGGCCCGGTGCCGGCATCGAACAGAGTCAGGCCGTCCGCATCCACAGATAGGTAGGCTCTGCCGGCCCATAAGCTGTCAAACGTGTATAAGTGCTCTGTGACGCGCCGCATACACTGCACCTCCTACTTTGCTGCCTATCCCCAAAATTAGCACATCCCTGCAAAGTTTGCATCCACCCATGCCCCACGTTATCCTGATCCCATCCGACGATATGCCGCCGCGAGTTTGACAGTACGCGCAAGTGACGCATCAAAGGAGGTGCTATTATGCTGCGACGCAGTACACACCGGACATGTTTTATTATCGGCCCGATGAAAGATGCCGACTTGAGAGAGCGTGCGCGCCTGCGCAAGCTAAAAACGCATGTGGTTGCCCCCTTGTTGGCCGAAATCGGCGGGCGGGACGGGGTGAAGTACGACGTCCTCACCCCCTATGACCAGACCGGCGGGCTGATTATCAACGATGTGATTAACGGCATTGACCGTGCCGACATCGTGGTGGCCGACTTGACCGACAATAACCCCAACGTGTTTTACGAACTGGGCATCACCCATGCGTTGGGCAGACCGTGTGTGGCGGTGGTGGAGGAGCGCCTGAAGAAGCTGCGCAATGGGCAGCTGCGCCGTGCCGAGCTGCCGTTCGACATCAAGGCCTATCGCGCGCAGTACATCAACCTTGATGAAGATCAGTTTACCGAAGCGCGCGAGGTGATGCGCCCGTTTTTGGAGCGTGCCCACCGCGAATCTGACTGGCGCAAGCTCGAAAATCCGGTGATTGACTTTTATCGTGCGCCGCTGACCTTTATCTCGCCAGCGTTTGCGCTGGCGCAGGGCTACTATCACAACTTCGTCAAGCCGGTGGTCGAGGCGCTCATCCGGCGCGACAGCGGCGAAGCCTATACCCACCGCATTGTGACTGGCACGGCTGCCACCCCCAACCCACAGCGCCCCGAAGAAGCCCAACTTTTGCCTGATGACCAGCGTGCGCGCCTGAACGTGTATATCATCGTGCCCACGCGCATCCACCTTGCCAAGCACAATTATGTAGACAAGATGAAAGGCCAGCCCAACCTCTACAGCGCTTTTGTCGGCAGTATGGGCCGGCCTTATACCTGCTTTATGCAGGTCTCTGACGGGGCTGCTCCGGCCTTGATTGATGTGCCGACCACTATCCGGGGGATGGAGGATGCGGTTAAACGCCGACTGCGCACGCAGTTTACCAGCACCGACGATCCCGAATACCGCGAGTTTGAGGCGCAGGAAATCGAGCGCTTTGTGGTGATGTTGGACAGCTTCATCGCCGAGCACGAGTTTGGCCCAGAGTTCATCGATCGTGTCAAAATCCTGACCTATGACCCCGCACAGCCGCAAGATTTGCTGTGGTTTCACAACATCTTGCAGCAGCGCTAAACCAATCCGCGCGCATCGGGACCAGAACAATGTCAGGATTGGTAGGCGTAATAGGACTCATCTCCTAAGACTCTCATTTGTTAAAGCGCAAATAACACACCTTATCCCCGAGGGTGTCCGGTAAAATACGTGTATAAATGGTTGTTTTATACCTTTGGCGAGCGTATGAACCCAGCAGTTCCGGCCTTTTCGGAAGACATCAATCGGATGCGCCAGAGTCCGCAGGCGCGTCGCGCGCGCTACACCATCAAAGTGACCGCGCTGGTTTTTGTGTTGGTGGCGTTGATCATGCTGGTGGTTGACGTGCTGCTGTCTCAGCGTGACCAGATGGTGCTGCGCTATAACCGCCTGAGTGATGTGGCTGGCCAGCAAGTGCTGCTGACACAGGTTATCGCCTATCATGCTGAAATGCTTATCAGCACCACCTCGTCGACAGTTCGCTTTCAGGCCAGCACCGAACTGTATCGCGCGTCGGTTAACTTGCGGGGCGGTCGGTTAGGGGTGCAGATTTATTCTCAGGCGGATTTTCCCGAAGAGGTCGCGTTTTTGTATGAGAAGCCGCCGGCGAACCTTAACCAGCGCATTGACGAGTTTGCCGATGCGGCGGCGAGCCTTGCCCGTGCGCCGCTGGAGCGGTTGGAGCGTACCAACGAAGATTACGTGTTGGTGTCGTCTGGGGCATCGCGGCTGGCCAATGACCTTGCTTATGTGCAGGACATCTATATCCGCATGGTGGGCGAGGCGGTGCAGCAGACCGCAGAGATGAACCGCGGGCGGACGGTGTTGGTGCTGCTGGTATTAACTCTGTTGGTTTTGGTGATATTGATGCCGGGCCAGCGCGCTATCAACCGCTATGCTTTCCGCCTCTATGATCGTTTGATGTCCTACGAGAACCGTGTCAAGATGCAGGATGAGCGCTATCAGTTTATTGAGGGGCTGTTGGATGCGTTGCCCAGTGGGCTAGCCCTGTTTGACGGGAACACTGGGCAGATTCTGTATACCAATCAACGCCTGCGCAAAACGTTGGGATATGACGACCCGGGCGCGTCGGAACTGTTTAGCATGACCACCTTTGTCCATCCCGAAGACATCGGGCGGGCGCTGGCGTGTTCCAAAAAGACCATCCAGAGCGGTTTGCCGGCCTTGGGGACATACCGCGTTCGCCTGCCTGACGGAGGATATTCCGTGGTTGAGTCGCGCGCCACGGCCACAGCCAATGGGCATCTTATCACCCTGCTGCGCCCGCTAAACGAGGCAGTTGAGACCCCGTTGGAATCGGGGGATACGCTGCCGATTGACCTGCTGGACAGCGTGAGCGTTGCCACACGAAACATCATTTTCGTATATGACCTTGAGCCGCTTAAACTGCGTTATATCAGCCCCGGCGTCACCGATTTGTTGGGCTATTCGCTCAGTGAGATGTTGACGACCGATTGGCACACATCTATTCGTGATGTTATTCATCCGGATGACCGTGTGCGGCGCGACGTGCTGCGCAGCGAGCTGGCGATGCTGGCAGATGGAGAAGCACACGAGCTGGTGCTGCGTGTGCGTCACAAAGATGGGCAGTGGCGCAGTGTGTATATTCGGATGCTGATTTATGACCGTGACGACGCGGGCAAACCGGTCACCGTGGTGGGTATTTGCTCTGACCTGCGAGTGAAGTCACTGTCGAAGTAGACGGCCTACTAGGTAAAATCGACCACCGAGACGGTCTTACGCTTGCTGAGGTCGCGCAGGGTGATGACGTGCGCCATCGAACCGGCGTAGCGCAGGGTGCGCCCAGAGATTTCGAGCGGGAAGCGTTCGCCGTTCTTGCGGATGCCGGTGACGGCGTGCAGGCTGTGATCGCCCAGCTTGAAGATGTCTTCGATGATGTGTTGGCTTTCGGGCGCGACAAATTCCACCTCGGCCATGCGGATGAGTTCGTGCTGCTCATAGCCAAAGGTTTCCATCACAGCGCGGTTAGAGTAGATAATCACCCCATCCACGCTAATGGCGATGCCATCTAGGCTGGTTTCTGCCAGCCGGCGAAAGCTCTCGCGCGATTCGGTTAGGGCGGCCTCGAGCTGCTTGCGGGTGGCGATTTCGTTGGCCAATTCGCGCGCGCGGCGTTCCAGCGCATCGGTGCGTTCGCGTACGCGCTTCTCTAGCGATTCGTTGACGATGACCAGCTCAACATTGCGCTGATTGAGGGTGCTGAGTGCATCATCCAACGCGCGGGACAAAATGCCAATTTCATCGCGCGAGGTGTATACTGGCAGCTTGATGTTGGCTTCGCCAGAGCGCAGACGCACAATACCTTCCACAATCTGCTGGAGGGGGCGAAGCAGGGCGGTCAGGATGCCATAGCTGAACAGGGCATAGACCCCCAGCGCCACCAAACCTGCTCCTAGTATGCTTGTCTGCAACTGCACCACCGGCTGAAGCGCCACTGCTTGGGTCTGGCGCACCACGATACAGTAACCAAGGCCAGAGAAATCGTTGAGGCCGGTGCTGCACGCATAGCCGGTCAGATAGGTTTCGCCGTCGGGCCAGTGCAGAATACGTGCCAATGGGGCTGCGCTGCGTTGAAGTGCTTCTGGCATATTGATCGCGTAAGGGCTGTCTGGGGTTTCGGGCAGGGTGTCCATGATGACGTACCCATCCCCGCTCAGCACCAGCACTTCACTGTCCGCCGACAGCCAATCGGGCGAGTCGTTGGTGTCGTTTAGGCGGGCAATGAATGCACTGATGTCGTACCAGCTTAGGTGTGCCCCCAGCACCCCAACCAATTCACCGTCGCGGTAGACAGGTGCTGCTACATCCAGAAAGCGCAGCGTCTCTAGCCCGCCCGGGCTAAGCAGGTCTTGCAGCAGCACCGCCTCGTGCAGGTCGCCAAAGAAGATGCCTTTGATCCCTTCGATGAACCACGGACGACCATCCACCACTTCACCCTCTAGCAGGCCGCGTGTGGCCGCCCGCACCACGCCATCTGGCGTCACAAAGCCGATCCATGCGTAATAATCGTAGTTATCTTGCACGTTGTTAAGCATGTCCCGCTGGATGTCTACCGACACATCGGGGTTGGTGAAGGTCTGGGTGAGGGCCAACACCTGCACATCACGCCAGCGCTCGTACAGCTCACGGTCGAGGCGTTCGATAATATGACTGGCCTTGACCTCTAGCTCTTGCACCAGATAGTCGCTAAGCAAGCTGCCAGTGAGAATGGCCACCAGCAGGCTGATGAGAAAGCTCATGATTAGTGCACCGCCCACACTCAGCAGCAGCAGGCGGGTTTGCAGCCTTAGGCCCTGTATTTCACGGTGGTTATCAGAGGGAGTGTTGGTCGATGCAGAAGTCTGGCCGTCCACGGGCTATCCTTGCGGTCAGAACGAGGTCAGCAAAGTTGACAAAATGTAAACACTATTTTGAGTCTACTATAACACATTTCCTAACGACGCCGATAACGATTCCAGCCGCGTAAAATCAATGGTGATAACGGGATCGTTATGAGCTGATGGGCAAACTAGCCCCCATGCCTTGGGGGGCATGGGTGCAAAAGATATCCAGTGGCAGCTTTGTTTTTGAAGAGACCCCCCAAGGCCGAGGCCGCACAATAGG
>DAOUCZ010000132.1:0-5688 GCA_034431675.1 Anaerolineae bacterium
AATCCCGTCTCCGTCGGCATGAACGACAGCACTCAGGCGGGATTCACCACGCGAGCGCCCCAGATCATCAAAATCCAGCGGATAGGTGTGACCTTGATCTAAAGGAAACATTCTTTCCAAACGAGTATTTGCACTGGCAGCTGCGGTAAGTTTTGCTAAAACCTCGGATGATGCTGGTCGGGGGGCGGGATCATTCTTTGTTTGAGCGGCTATCCCGACAGCTGGTAAGGCTGTTGATCGGCACATGACCGTTACACTGAGTCCGGCAGCAGGCATAGCGTTAGGTTCGGTACCGCGTCTACCTTTCATCTCTTGGAATAGCTGCTTTAACTTCTCTCCAAGCACATCCTTGCCCAAGACAAAAGGAACAGCGTGAATCATAAGGCGTAGTCCGGGCGCTTCTGCTATTACTTTGCGCGAAAGCGTCTGGACAAAAAGCCTCTGCATATTGCTATCACGAAAAAGGGCGACGAAGTTTCCACCGCCGCTGTAAAGTACTTCAGCAGCGGTATCAGGTTGTTCAATGGTTATGTCCGTTAATGTGCCTTCAGTGTCAAGGACATTATGATTTTTCCCTGTCCCACTTGCTGCTTTGAGAACTGCCTCAAATGACCATTGTCCGGTCACTGAATCGATGAGATGAGATGCCCCAATATTTTCGCGCAGTCGGTTACTGCTAAAGATATACTTTTGTATGCCTGCTGTATCAACTGCCAAAAGTTGCAGTTCATTCGAAGAGTGCATTGCGTCATGTCCAATCATATGTAAGCTTCTCCTGCTAGGATAGCATATTATTATATTTGAAGACCATAAGCTTGAGGGTAAACCCCTATTCCAGTCCTGCGTTGTACATTACCGCAGAACCACAGAATAGAATCTTCTCTGGAGCGTGTATGCAAAATAGGATGGTCGGAATAAAATAGAGGAATGAACAGACGTGTACAACAGACGCTATGAATTGACCAAGCGGTATTTGTGTCACGATCCCACGGCGCTCGAACAAAGAGCAGCGAGGACGCCCTCTTGACCGAGAATACTACCGTCAACGCAACCGGATTGAACGCTGTTTCAAGCGGCTCAAGCAATATCGACGACTGGCTACACGCTATGAGAAACGCGCATCCAGCTATGCTGCACTGCTCGCGCTGGCTTGCCTACTCCTCTGGCTTTGATTTTGCATACACGCCCTAGTATGAGCGGTTAAGCGCGCTGACCTTGATTGAACGGTAACGTTGAGCCTTTCAGTCGCAAGCTATTTGTCACCACAAAGACTGATGAGAAGGCCATAGCGCCGGCGGCGAACATCGGGATGAGCAGCCCCAGCATGGCGACGGGTATCAGGATGACATTGTAGATGAAGGCCCAGAATAGGTTCTGGTAGATGGTGTTCATAGTGGCCTTGCTGAGCGCGACCGCTTGCACCACGCTGCGCAGGTCACCGCGCATCAGGGTGACATCTGCGGCTTCGATGGCGATGTCTGTGCCGGTGCCAATGGCGATGCCGACATCGGCGCTGGCAAGGGCGGGCGCATCGTTGATGCCGTCACCGACCATGGCGACCGTGCCCTTGGTGCGCAGCTTGGCGATGGTGTCGGCTTTATCGGCGGGCAGCACTTCGGCGATGGCATTTTGGATGCCAACCTCGCGAGCGATGGCGTCGGCGGTTTGCTGATTATCGCCGGTGAGCATGACGGTGGTAATGCCAAGGGCGTTGAGCTGCCGGATGGCCTCGGCAGAGGTGGGCTTGATGGTATCGGATACCCCCAGCACACCGATAACCACTCCATTTGCTGCGACGATGACGGCAGTTTGTGCTTGCGCCAACAGCGTATCGATGGCGGCGCGGGCGGGGGTCATGTCGATGCCGGAGTCGGTTATCAGGCGCGGGCTGCCGACCAATACGGGCGTGTTGTCGACGGTTGCAGACAGGCCGCGACCTGCGATGGAGGTGAACTCGGTGGGGTCGGTGAGTTCGACGCCTTGGGTTTGCGCATAGGCGACGATGCTGTGCGCGATGGGGTGTTCACTGGCGCGCTCGGCACTGCCGGCATAGCGCAGCAAGGTCTCAGGGGTGGTGCTGCCGATGGGGATAACGGTGGTCACTGAAGGTTTGCCGGTGGTGATGGTGCCAGTTTTATCGAGGGCGATGGTCTTGAGGCGGTGCGTTTGCTCTAGCGCTTGGCTGTTTTTGAACAGGATGCCCATTTCGGCGCCGCGGCCCGTGCCAACCATGATAGCGGTGGGGGTAGCAAGGCCGAGGGCGCATGGGCAGGCGATGACCAGCACGGCAACCGCGTTCATCAGCGCCTGAGTGAACGTGGCTTGACCCAATATCATCCATCCGAAAAAGGTGAGCAGAGCCAACAGGATAACGATGGGGACGAAGATGCCGCTGACGGTATCGGCAACGCGCTGGATGGGGGCTTTTGACCCTTGTGCCTGCTGCACCATGCGGACGATTTGGGCGAGGGCAGTCTCTGACCCGACGCGCGCCGCAGCGATGATTAAGCGGCCTTCGACATTGATGGTTGCGCCAGTGACGCGGTCACCGGTGGATTTTCGGACAGGCAGCGGTTCGCCGGTGAGCATTGATTCGTCGACGCTGGAGCTGCCTTCGATGACGATGCCATCGGTAGGGACTCGTTCACCCGGGCGGATGAGCAGGACATCACCGATTTGCAGCTTATCAACCGGGATGGTTTGTTCTTGACCGTCACGCAGCAGGGTGGCGGTTTTGGGGGCGAGATTGAGCAGCTTGCGTATGGCTGCACCGGTGCGCCCTTTGGCGCGTGCTTCGAGGTATTTGCCCAGCGTAATCAGGGTGAGGATGGCGGCAGACGCCTCAAAATATTCCATCTCACCGACGGTGTCGGTGAAGCCCCACAGCATGCCAGCCAGAACGACAATACTCCATGCATAGGCGGCGGTTGCACCCATAGCGATGAGGGTGTCCATGTTGGCGGAGCGGTTGCGGGCGGCTTTCCATGCGCCGCTGAGATACTGCCGGCCCAGCACGATATAGACCGGCGTGGCTAGCGCGCCAAAGACGAACGGCCAATAGCTGTCCATCAGCCATGGGAAGGTATCCATCAGGAATGGGATGTCGTGCAGAAAGTGGCGGGTCATGCTGAGGATGACGAGCGGGATAGTGAAGAGTGCGCCAAACCACGTCATGCGGCGTTGGCGCAGGATTTCAGCTTCGCGCGCCTGTGCCTCTAGATCGGCGGCGTGGGCGGATTCGGGTGCGGCATCGAGCTGGAGGACGCCGTAGCCTGCACGTTCGACGGCTTTGATGAAATCGTCGATACGGGCTGTGCCGGGGGTAAAGGCGATGGCGGCGTGCTCGGTGGCAAGGTTTACGCTGACCTCGGTTACACCGTTGACCTTTTTCAGGCTTCTTTCGACCGTCTTGACGCACGAGGCACAGGTCATGCCAGTGATGGGTAGGCTGATTTGGATGTTTTCGGCGAGGTTTTGGGCCATGACGCACTCCCTTCGGGCATATCGCTGTATTCCCTTACGATACACCCTGAGGGCGTGTTTGGGGATGCGCTAATCGGCGTGTTCTGTTTGGCGGGTTTGTACAAACCGCTGCCACATGCGTTCAAAGTCGGCGCTTTTGACCACGTCGGGGTTTTCGGGGGCAGGGAGGTGTGCGGGCTGGATGTGCTGGAACTCTTCGAAGGCTTTTTGAAGAAAATAGGTCATGTCGGCGGCATCGACTGCTGCGCTAAAGCGCATGGCCAGCCAAGAGGTGATGAACAGTGCACCAATCAGCAGAGCGAGGATGAGGCGAGGCCACGGGTTTGCGCCGATGAGATAGACCATACCGAGCGGCATCCATAGGGCGTTGAACATGGAAAACGGCTTGATTTTGGCGGTGATGATGAGCGCGGTTTGGTCGGTTTGGGGGTCTGGAAAGATGCGGACATGGATGCTGCACGCCGAGCTGACTCGCTGGCGGCCTTTCCAGCCCGAGGTGGCCGAAGAGGTGAGGGTAAAGCCGTGCTCATGGGGTGAGACATCGTAGCGCCTGCCGTTGGCGAAGACCTCGCGCAGGTAGAGACGGTTGATGCTGGGGAGGGTGGCTTGTTCGACGGTTTTGAGGCAGATTTCGGGGGTGGTTTTAACCCACAATGCGATTGGTTTTTGTACGATCCATAAGGATTGAATCCACCCGATGCCCTTCATCATGCCATTCCTTAAACTGTAGACAACACCGATTATAACATCGGCTTGTGATGGTGTGTTGCAAAGGTTGCTAGAGCTGGGTTAGTGTGTGCGTGCGGCAGTTTGAGAAGGAGCAAAGTGATGACACATCCCCCTTTGTTGAGATTAGGTGGCAGTGGTTTGCCGATCCAACTGGCGTTGGCCAATGGCATCACGCCAGAGACGTATCTGGGGATGCTGAGGCCTGTGATGGAAACCCATGAGGTGGTGTGCTTGCCCCCGCGTGCGATGTGGCCGGCAGAGCCAGTGCCGCAGGTGCTGGGGCAGTGGGACGAGGTGGCGGCGGATTTGCTGCTTGGTATGGAAGCGCACGGGCTGACGGGTGTGATTGCGATGGGGCATTCGTTTGGGGCGGTGGCTTCGATGATTGCGGCGATTAGAGAGCCGGCCCGTTTTCGGGCGTTGATTTTGCTTGACCCGACCTTTTTGCTGCCGCATCTGCTGGAGGGGTTGGCGCAGATGCGCACAGCAGGCTCCATTGGCGAGTTCCCACTGGTGGCGCGGGCGGCCAAGCGTCAGAGCCGTTTTGAGTCTTATGAGGCGGCCTATGACTATTTTAGGGGACGCGGGGCGTTTAAGGACTGGACTGATGAGGCGGTGCGAGCCTATGTGTGGCATGGGCTTGAGCCGGCAACGGACGGCGGAGTGATGCTGCGATGGCCGTCGGCATGGGAGGCGTATTATTTTAGCACCGGCTATGCTGCAACATGGGAGATGATCCCACGGGCGGCGGGGCTGATGCCGACATTGATTGTGCGGGGGGCGGTGAGTGATACCTATGTGCCAGAGGCGGCGGCACGGGTGCAGGCACTGCTGCCAGATGCCACGCATCTAGAGGTGGCGGGGCATGGGCATCTGTTCCCGCAGTCTGCGCCGGCGCAGGCGGGGGAACTGGTGCGCAGCTGGTTGGCTCAGATGGGGCTTTAGCGGCGCGGGCGGATGATGGATAGATAGATGGATAAGCCGAGCAAAACGGCAGATAGGGCGGCCCACAGCAGCGCCCAGACCCCTGCTGGGATGAGCGGCGCGAACTCGGCAGAGAATGCGGCGGCGTCGTTGAGGACGATGCCGCGCGCATTGGGTACTCTGACGAGATAGAGCGCGTCGAGGACGGCATTGAAGCCGGTGGTGAGGGCAATCACGTTGAGGATGAGCAGGTTGAGCGCGTCGGAAAGGTGGCGCGCGGCGTTGATGAGCAGGATGCCAAAGAGGCTGCCAATCATGAGGGCGAGGATGCCGTTGAGTGGGTCTGGCAGGATAAAGACGACGCTGAAGACGATTAGTCCATAGCCTAAGAGCGTGGTGAGGCGGCGGGGGCGTGCGATGGTGTTGGCCAGATAGAACAAGACAGCCCCAAAGACGGCTGTGCCGACATAGCCGGCGGGGATGATGAGGGCGCGCCATCCGCCGATGGTGTAGGCGACGCCTGACCCGTCTGGAAAAACCGCGAATCCGCGT
>DAOUCZ010000133.1:0-32699 GCA_034431675.1 Anaerolineae bacterium
TGACGCGGCCATCCAGCGGGCGGAGGCGCTGCCCTATGTCCCACCAGCTTATCCGGTTGGGACGGCGGCACAGAACAGGCCAGCCCTGCCCGTAGCACGGGCGATACAGCGGATGCCAGAGCCAGAGCCGCTCGATTGGCCGCCCGATGCCGACATCGCCGCCGATGCCGACGCGGACACCGACCGCCCCGACCTGTATCAGGCCATGGTGGCCGCCGGCATGGTCGCGCCGCCGTCAGCCCCAACCCCCACCCCTCAGCCTGTCCAGCGCACGTTGGACATCTCGCGCGCGATTGCGCGGGCCGAGGCCATGCCAGAGCCGCGCCCCAACCTGCATCAAGCCATGGCCGCCGCCGGCATGGTTGCGCCGCCGCCAGCAGATGCCCCCGAAATCGGGCGGGTGGCGGTCAGTGTGCCGGTGACTGACGCGGTGCAGCGGGTCATCACCGAGGATGCCCCCGCGCCCGCCCCCAAACCGTCTTCCGAAACAGAGGCGGAATCCGCTGCCCCGCCGCTTGACCTTGATAAACTGGCGGATGATGTGTATCGAGCGCTGCGTGGCAAGCTGCGCGCCGATGCCCAGCGCCGCCCCAAAGACCGTTAGCCTTATGTGGAGCACCCTCTGATGACGACCACGCGCGGCGGTTTGAGTCCCGCCAAAATCACCAACCTGTCCAACAACAAAGTGGTGAACTTCATGTTCAACCCACAGGAATACGCCATCTCTAAGAACAACACATGGTCACCCCGACCGGTCAACGGCGCGAACCTGCCGCTGGTGTCGTTCTCGCAGGGCGGGCCGCAGTCGATTAGCCTGACGCTGTATTTCGACTCGCAGCGCCAGAACATCGACGTGCGCGGCTATACCTCTCCGCTGTGGGAGATGATGATGATTGACGAGACCAACCGCGACAGCACCACCGGCAAAGGCGCGCCGCCGCCGGTGGCGTTTCAGTGGGGTCAGCTGTATTTTAAGGCGGTCATGCTCAGCCTAAACGAGCAGTTCACGCTGTTCAATTCCAGCGGCATCCCGCTGCGCTGCAAGGTGACGGTCTCGCTTCAGCAGTACATCGACGAAGGCGATTTGCCCCCACAGGTCAGCGGCCAGCAGACCACCACCAGCACCACCACCACCACCCAGATGCGGCAGGGCGACCGCCTAGATCATGTGGCCACCCAAAACGGTATGCCGCCCGACAGCCACCGCCAGATTGCCGAGCAGAACAACATCAACAACCCGCTGAACGTGCCGCCCGGCACCACTCTCAGCGTCAACCGCGGCAGTAGCAACGGGACGCGCCGCGCATGAGTGCTTCTGCCGCCCCCACCCTCAATTTCATCAACATCAAGGTCAACGGCTCACCGATTGCCGTGACCATCATGAACAACTTGATTTCTGCCGAGGTCGAGTCGTCGCTGCACCTGCCGGCCATGGCCACCCTCAAGTTTCATGATGTCACCCTCAGCCTGACCGACGGCTCAACCTTTGCGCTGGGCACAGCGCTCATCGTCGAGATGGGGCACAGCATGTCGGCACTGGCCGAGGTGTTCAACGGCGAGGTGGTGGCGCTCGAGCCGGTGTTTGACGAAGGGTTTTCGGCCATCCTGACCGTGCGCGCCTATGACAAGCTGCATCGCCTCAACCGCGCCACCAAAACGCGCGCCCTGCTCAATGTGTCGGATTCCGACGTGGTCTCGCGCATCTGCCAAGAGGCCGGCCTGACCGCGCAGGTGCAGTCCACCACGCCGGTGCACCCCGTGGTGTGGCAAGACAACCAAACCGATCTGGCCTTTTTGCACGTGCTGGCGCGCCGCAACGGCTTTCTGGTCTCGTGCGCCGGCAGCGCGGTCAGCTTTAAGCCGCCGGCCAGCTTGTCTAGCGGGGTGACGGCCATATGGGGCGAAAACCTGCGCCAGTTCGAGCCGCGCCTGACCCCGGTGCAGCAGGTCAACAGTGTGACGGTGAAGGGCTGGGACATCAAGCAAGGGCAGGCCATCGTCGGCACAGCCAGCAGCGCCACCAACGACCATCAAACCGGCATCAGCAATACCGGCGGCGCAGCGGCACAACAGGCCTTCAGCGGCACAGCCGAGCACGTCGAGCCGTTCGTCGGGGTGGGCGTGCAGGCCTATGCCCAAAAGATTGCACAGGCCATGCTCAACGACATCAACAGCCAATATGTGCAGGCCGAGGGGCGCATGATGGGCGATGGCCGACTGACCGCCGGCAAACAGTTCACGGTTCAGAAGGTCGGCACACGCTTCAGCGGCACGTATCGCGCCACGGTGGTGATTCACACCTATCGCAAGGGCGAGTTTGACACCTATTTTCGGGTGGAGGGCGCGCGCCCAGACGGCCCATCGACCGCCGAAGGCGCGGGCGTCCCAGCCCCGCTCAGCGGGCAGTGGCAGGGGGTGTATCCGGCCTTGGTCACCAACATCGCTGACCCCGACAACCTGATGCGCGTCAAGCTCAAGTTCCCATGGCTGAACGACACACTGGAGAGCGATTGGGCGCCGGTCATCATGCCGGTCGGCATCATGTCTACCCCACAGGTCAACTCGCCGGTGGCGGTGGCCTTTGAACAAGGCAACTTCAACCGTCCCTATGTGCTGGGCGGCATGTACAACACCAGCAGCGTGCCGCTGGAGAACAATTCCAGCGCCGTGGCCAACGGCGCGCGCATCCAGCAGGTCATCCGCAGCAAAAACGGCCACACCTTTATGATGCAGGACAAAAGCGGCGAAGAACTGATTAAAATCGTCAGTCAGGACGGGGCGATGAAGGTGCTGATTGACATCACCAACAAAAAAATCACCATCGAGAGCGGCCAAGACATCGACGTGACTGCCACCGGCAACATCAAGCTGACCGCTACCGGCAACCTCGAGATGAGCGGCGCAGCGGTCAAGGTCACCTCTCAGGGCCAGATGGACTTGAGCGCCACCGGCGTCACCAACTTGAAGGGGTCGATGGTCAACATCAACTGATGAATACGAGACGAGAGGGGCAGACATGAACGACTTTATTGGGCGTCGGTTGAGCTTTCCGGTACGGTTGGATGATCGCAACCTGCTGGCGATGGTGGGGGGCGACACGGCCATCCGGCAGTCGCTGTACATCATCATCATGACCGTGCCGGGCGAGCGGGTGATGCGCCCCGATTTCGGGTGTCAAATCCACGAGCTGATTTTTTATCCGGCCAACGCCGAGACCGCCGCGTTGGCCGAGCGCTATGTGCGCGAGGCGGTGATGCGCTGGGAGCCGCGCATCACCCTGCACGATGTGATTGTGACCCCCAGCGGCGGCGCAGTCGGCGAGTTGTGGATTGAGCTGCGCTACGAAATCAAAGGCCAGAACGACCCGCGCAGCATGGTTTTCCCCTATTATCTGGTTCAATAACCCCCAAGAGACTTCCCTTATGGCTTTGCAAAGTCCCCGCCTTGATGACCGTACCTTCAAAGACCTTGTGGATGAGGCGCGCGCGCGCATCCCGCTGTATACGCCCGAATGGACAGACCACAACCTGAGCGACCCGGGCATCACGCTGATTGAGCTGTTTGCGTGGATGACCGACATCGTGCTCTATCGGCTGAACCGCGTGCCCGACCGACATTACGTCAAGTTTATGGAGCTGCTGGGGATGCGCCTGCACGAGGCCGAGGCCGCCCGCACCGAAATCACCTTCTGGCTGTCTGCCCCCCAACCCGCCACCCTGACCATCCCCGCCGGCACTGAGGTCTCGACCATCCGCACCGAAACCGAGCAGGCCATCATCTTTACCACCGATGCCCCGCTCGACATCAAAGTGCCAGAACTGACCCATGTGATGACCAGTGCCGGCAGTGAGGATGCGCGCACCTTTCGGATGGTGCGGGCCGAGGCCGTACAGGCCGGCTCGGAGACGTTTGCCGCCTTTGCCACCGACCCACAGCCCGCCACCGGCGACGCCTTCTATCTCGGCTTCTCCACCGACCTCAGCGAGCACCTGCTGGGCATCACGCTGGAGGTTGACCGCGCCGAGGGCGCAGGCATCGACCCGAACCGCCCGCCCTACGTGTGGGAGGCCATCAGCACAGACCTTGAGCGCGAGTGGGTGCAGGTGGATGTGGACTACGACGGCACACTCGGCCTCAACGTCAGCGGGGTCGTGCGCCTGCACCTGCCGCGGATGCGCCGCACCGCCCGCAACGAGCAGATGGCCTATTGGGTGCGCTGCCGGCTAGACATGAGCGGGGGCGAAAGCCGCTATAACACCAGCCCGCGCATACGCCGCCTGACGGTGGGCAGCTGGGGCGGCACGGTGGCCGCCACCAACGTGACCACCGTGCGCAGCGAGGTGATCGGGCGCTCCGACGGCTCGCCCGGGCAAGTGTTCTATCTGGAGCACAAGCCCATTTTGGCGCGCTCGGCGGGTGAGTTCTTGACCATCCGGCGCGAGGACGGGCGCGAGGAACGCTGGCAAGAGGTCAGCGATTTCTCCAGCTCGCAAGCCAACGACCGTCACTACACCATCGACAGCGACACCGGCGAGGTGCGGCTTGCCCCCGCCATTCAGCAGCCCGACGGGGTGGTACGGCGCTATGGCGCGCTGCCCGAAAAAGGTGCGCTGTTGACCATGAGCGCCTATCGCTATGGCGGCGGGCTGGTGGGCAACGTCGGCGCAAACACCCTGACCGTGCTCAAGACCTCACTGTCGTATGTCGAACGGGTCAGCAACCGCATCCCCGCCGCCGGCGGGCGCGATGCCGAACTGCTGGAGGCGGCCAAGATGCGCGTGCCGCACTTTCTGCGCTCGCTCAACCGCGCCGTCACCGCCGCCGACTATGAATATCTGACGCGCGAGGCCGCGCCCGGCCTCGTCGGGCGGGTGCACGCCCTGCGCCCCCCGCTGGTCAACCCCGGCGAGGTCAAGCTGCTGGTCATCCCGTTCATCCCGCGCTTGCAGGGCTTCATCGCCCCCGAGAGCCTTGAGCTGCCGGCAGACCTGCGCAGCGTCATCACCGCCTATCTGGACGAGCGCCGCCTGATTTCGACCCGCCTCGAGGTCACCCAGCCGCTCTACCAATGGGTGCAGACCGAGGTGCGCATCCGCGTGGCCCCCGGCGAAAACCCCGAGCGCGTGGCCGCCGCGGTCGAGGCGCGCCTGTTCGACTTCATCAACCCGCTGGTGGGCGGCGCAGACGGTGAGGGGTGGCCATTTGGCCGCGACTTGTTCACCTCCGACGTGATGGCGGCGGTGCTGAGCGTGCCGGGCGTCAACTTTGTGCGCTCGGTCAGGCTGCTGCCGGTCACCTATGACCGCCGGCAGTATACCGTCAGCACCGAAACCAGCGAAATCCGCCTGCCGCCGCAGGGGGTAGTCGTCAGCTATCAGCACAACGTCATCCTAGAATAGGCGGTGAAGCATGTCGGGGATGATGGACGGGGACGAAGTCAAGGCGATTTTTCGCATCAGCGGGCCAGAG
Source organism: Anaerolineae bacterium (assembly GCA_034431675.1). Classification (GTDB taxonomy): domain Bacteria; phylum Chloroflexota; class Anaerolineae; order Aggregatilineales; family Phototrophicaceae; genus Flexicrinis. The sequence goes on from DAOUCZ010000133.1 coordinate 5,470, forward strand.
CTGGAGACCGATGAAATCGTGGTCGGGCGGCAGGGGCTGCGCGCCGGCCGCGGCTCGGACAACTCGCTGGTGCTCAACCACCGCGAAATCAGCCGCCAGCACATGCGCATCATCTGGCGCGAGGACGACGCCTATCTGGTAGAAGACCTCAACAGCTCCAACGGGGTCTACCTCAACGACGCGCGCATCACCCCGCGCCTGCCGCAAGAACTCAGCGTGGGGGATGTCATCCGCCTTGGGCCATATGTGCTCAAGCTGGAACAGATGGTCGTGACGCAGCGCGCGGTGCGCCGCCCCGCCCCGCCCGAAGGGCCGTTCGAGACCGTGCAAGAGGCCCGCGCCGCCGAATCCATCGGCAGCATCAACGCCTCGCACCCGCCCGGCATCCCGCGCGATGCCAGCACATGGCTCAACTACCTGCCGGCCATCTTCAGTGATGACGACTTTGTCGGGCGCTTCTTGCTTATTTTCGAGTCGATGATGGCACCCATCACGTGGCACATCGACAATTTCGACCTCTACCTGTCGCCGCGCGTGGCCTCCAGTGAGTGGCTGCGCTGGATGGCCGGTTGGTTTGACGTGCTGCTCGTCCCCGAGCTGCCCATCGAGCGCCAACGCGCCATCCTAGAGCAGATGGGCTGGCTGTTTATGCGCCGCGGCACGCGCGCCGGCATCCAGCGCCTGCTGGAGCTGTATTTTGAAGTGCCAGCAGACATCACCGAAGACGACCTGTGCCTGTTCACCGTGCGCCTGCCCTACCGCGCCGATGACCCACTGCTGTCGTCCGAGGCGCTGGCACGCCGCCTGATCGAGTCGCAGTGTCCCTCTTTTGTGTCTTTTCGGATAGAATTGAAGTAAATTCCGCCCGTCCAACCCAACGGGCCGTGCAGCGGCCCAAGCTGTTCCTGAGGAGGCTGTGCCATGACCGATAAGCATCATCACGAGCATGAGGCGGTGCGCACGCGCAAGGCCCGCACCCCACACACCGATACCCCGCAGGCCAACGTCCCCGCCCCGCACCTGCCGCCTGTGGTGGCGCTGCAAAGCCAAATCGGCAACCGCGCCGCCCAGCGCATGGTCATCCAAACCAAGATGACCGTGACCGCCGCCAACGATGCCTATGAGGCCGAGGCCGATACCGTGGCCGCGCAGGTCGTGCAGAGTATCCAGACCAACCGCGTCCAGCGCGAAGGCGAAGAAGACGAGCTGATGGCCAAGCGCGAAACCATCCAGCGCGAAGGCGAAGAAGACGAGCTGATGGCCAAGCGTGACACCATCCAGCGCGAAGGCGAAGAAGACGAGCTGATGGCCAAGCGCGATACCATCCAGCGCGTGGGGGACATGAGCGGGTCTTTTGAGGTCGGCGACGAGGTCGAGAGCGGCATCCAGTCGGCGCGCGGCGGGGGCGAGGCCCTGCCCGATACAGTGCGCGGCCCGATGGAGAGCGCCTTTGGGGCAGACTTTTCCGGCGTGCGGGTGCACACCGATGCGCGCTCGGACAGCCTGAATCGCAGCGTGGGGGCAAAAGCCTTTACGCAGGGGTCAGACATCTTTTTTAAGAGCGGGGCATTCCAGCCCGGCTCGGAAGATGGCAACCGCCTGCTGGCCCACGAACTCACCCACACCATCCAGCAGGGCGCAGTACAGCAAAAGCGTGAAGAAAAATAACACAACCCAGCAATCGGTGGGCGAAGCGCCCCCGACCTGCTATTGTTAATGTCAACGGCATCCGGCGCGCCGGCGCGCATCGCCACACGGTGCGCGCCGGCGGTTATATGAACGAACGGGACGGCAAACACGATGCCCGACGGGATGATTGGCAAGACCATCGAGCATTATCGCATCGACTTCATGCTCGGGCAGGGCGGCATGGCGGCGGTCTATCGCGCCACCGACCTGCGGTTGCAGCGTCAGGTGGCCATCAAGCTGATGCACCCGCATCTGGCGGTGCAGCCCAGCTTTCAGCGGCGCTTTTTGCAAGAGGCGCGCGCCGCCGCCAAGCTCGACCATCCCAACATCGTGCGGGTGCTGACGTTTAACAACCTCGATAACGACCTGTTCATCGTGATGGAGCTGGTGACCGGCGGCAATCTGCGCCATCACATCAAAAAGCTCTACGAAGAAGGCCGCATCATCGACTATCCCGAAGCCATCGAACTGGTCTATCAGCTGGCCGACGCGCTCAATTATGCCCACCGCCAGAGCATGATTCACCGCGACATCAAGCCCGATAACGTGCTGCTCAAGCCCGATGCCGGCGGCGCGCGCCTGAGCTATCGCCCAATCCTGACCGATTTTGGGCTGGCCAAGCTGACCGCCAGCAGCGACTCGGCTGCCGTCACCGACCAGCAGCCGATTGGCACGTATCCGTATATGTCGCCAGAGCAGTGCCTTGCCGAGAACGTCGATCAGCGCAGCGATTTATACTCGCTGGGGGTGATGCTGTATGAGCTGGCGGTTGGGCGTCTGCCGTTCAACCCCAAGTCGATTGCCGAGGCCGCGCGGATGCACGGGCGCGAGCCAGTGCCGCCGCCGTCGGGCATCCGCCCGGGCTTCCCGCCCGATTTGGAGGCGGTGATTTTGCGCGCGCTGCAAAAAGACCCCGCTCAACGCTACCAATCGGCGCTGGAGATGGCCGCCGACCTGCAAGCCCTGCTGCGTCCGGTATCGCCGCACCCCTCGCAGGTCAGCAGCGAAGTGCCCAGAGTGCCCACCTATGCCGATGACAGCGCACGTGAGCAAGCCACCGACCTGCGCACCGCGCTGATGCCGCGCCCGCTGCCGCGCGACATCCCGCCCGACCTGCCCGCCCCGCTGCAGGATGCCGAGCTGCGCGCCAAAGACCGCCTTGTGCTCATCAGCCCATCGCACCCGCCGATGGTGGCCATCCTCAGCGAGCAGCGCCCCGTGCTGCGCATCGGGCGCGGGCCAGAGGCCAACGTCCTGCTTCAGGGCCAGATGGTCTCGCGCTTGCACGCCACCATCGAACTCAAGCCCAATGGGCGCGTCACCGTCACCGACCTCAAATCGACCAACGGGACGTATCTGGACGAGCAGCGCCTTGACCCCGATGTGCCCGTGCTGCTGCGCGCCGGCATGACGCTGCGCATCGGCGATTATTGGGGACAGTTGGAACAGCGCTCGGTGATAGACGCAGACGCTGCCCCGTCAGCGCCGGCCTCGCCCGTTGATGACGCCCTGCCGCCGCTGATGCCCCTCGCCTCGGTCGATACCGCCCGACAGCTGACGCCCAGCGCCCCGCCCGCTGCCGCGCCGCTGGGCGAATCGCTCAAGACCGAGCCGCCGGCCTCGCCCGCGCCGGCAGACCCGCCCGCCCCGCTGCCGGCCTCTGGCCCGCTGATGTCGATGGCCATTGTGCTGGACGATGTCGCCACCGACCCGCAGCCGCTGCGGATTCCAGAGCATCCACCCCACTATACCCCCCCGCAGGCCAGCCCCGAGCAGATGAATACCGAGCGGCTGGTGTTCTTCAGCGAGAGCCGGCCAACCCTCACCGCCCGCATGGGGCGCGAGCCGCTGCGCGTCGGGCGCGGCGGGCCATATACGCCGGTAGAGGTGCGGCTTGATGACCCGCACATCTCGCGCGTGCACCTGCGCATCGAGCGCGGGGCAGACGACGCGCTGTATGTGGTGGACATCAACTCGCGCCATGGGGTGTTTGTGGACGGGCGGCGCATTGCGCCCCATCAGCCCACCCGCCTAACCCCCGAGAGCGTACTGTCGGTCGGCGTGTATTGGATGAAGGTCGAGCCGCGCGCCGCCGTGCCGGTCAACTTTGCCTCGATGATCCCGTCCATCGACTTCGGCGACGAGCCAGATGCCGACCCCGAAGACACCGTGCAGATGATTAAGCCGCTGGACGAGCAGCCCCCGCACTATTCCCCGCCGCCCATGACCCTCGACATGCAGGCCGCCGACCGCCTGATGTTCTACAGCACCGATCACCCGCCGATGGTGGTCAAGCTCACCCAACAGATTATGACCATCGGGCGCGACCCCCAGCAGGACATCCGCCTTGAGGGCCGGCGCGTCTCGCGCAGGCACGCCCTGCTCGAGCTGAAGCCAGACGGCCTGATGTATCTGACCGACCTTGGCTCGGAGAACAAAACATGGGTGGGCGATACCGAGCTGGTGCCGCACACCCAAGTGCAGTGGGCACGCGACGAGGTGGCGCGCATCGGCAATTATTGGGTGACCTTTCAGCGCGGCAGCGAGGTGTTTGCCGACGGCGACCTCGGCGCAGTGGCCGGCGACCCGCGCCGCTTGGTCGGCTCGCGCATCAAGAACTTTCGCCTCGACCGCTTTTTGGGCCAAAACAGCCTGACGAGCGTCTATAAGGCCACCGAGCTGCCGCTTGACCGCGTGGTGGCGCTCAAGATTATGCACCCCAACCTTGCCGCCGAAGAACCGCGCAAACAGCGCTTTTTGCAAGAGGCACGCATGCTCAGCCGGCTCGATCACCCCAACGTGGTGCGCGTGCTGTCCTATGACAACGTGGACAACGAGCTGTTCATGGTGATGGAGTTTGTGGCCGGCATCAGCATCCGCAAATACATCCGCGACTTTGCCAGTCAGGGCCGCCTTGCCCCCGTCAGCGAGGTGCTGTCGATTTTGACCCAGCTGGCCGACGGGCTGCATTATGCGCACCAGCAGGGCATGATTCACCGCAGCTTGAAGCCCGAAAACGTGGTGATGCGCACCAGCACGGTCATCGGCCCGATCGTCAAATATCAGCCGGTGATGACCGACTTCAGCATCGCGCGCGCGGCAGACAGCGGCGTGATTTTCATCACCGACAAGCCCAACATGGAATACCCCTATCTGTCGCCAGAGCAGTGTCAGGGTGAGCGGGCAGACATCCGCAGCGACATCTATGAGCTGGGCGTGCTGATGTATGAGATGCTGGCCGGTCAGCCGCCGTTCCGGCCTCGCTCGCTGTCCGAGGCCATCCGAATGCACGTGCACGAACCCGTGCCGTCGCTCAACGACTTCCGCTCGGATGTGCCAGAAGAGCTTCAGGTCATCATCCGCAAGGCGCTGGCCAAAAACCCCAACAACCGCTATCAAACCGCCGTCGAGATGGCCCGCGCCCTCCAGCGCCTCGACATCAGCAGCGGGGAGGCCGAGCGCCCCGACGCCGCCAGTGGGCTGGTGGCGCTGGAGGACATGCTGACCTCGTATATGGCCAAGCCGCTGCCCGAGGCCATGCCCCACCCCACGCGCGTGCCCTCGGTGGCCGAGGTCGGGGTTGCGCCGGTGGAGCAGCTGGTGTTCTACAGCGACGATGCCCCCACGCGCGTGGTGCGCTTTGACAAGCCGGTGCTGACGCTGGGCCGCGCCGACGATCAGGACGTGGTGCTGCCGGGCGACAAGGTCAGCCGGCGGCATCTGCGCATCGAGCGCGGGCTGGGCGAGGTGGTGCGCGTCATCGACCTTGGCAGCAAAAACGGCACGTTCATCGGCGCGTACAAGCTGATACCGGGCGTGGCCGAAATCTGGGACAAGGCCGAGACGCTGCGCGTGGGCAATTATTGGGTGCGCATCGAGCTGCCCGCTGACCGCATCGATACCCCCGTGCCGGCAGCTCGCCCCAATGCCAGCGCCCCCGCCGAGCCGGCGGTGATTGCCCCGCCCCCCCTACTGCCCGAGAAAATCGGCGTCTCGGTGGCCACCCACCATCTGCGCGTCCCCCCCGGCCAAAGCGTCACCCTGCCGGTCGAAATCATCAACCGCAGCGACATCGTAGACCATTTCAAGGTGGACATCATCGGCCTGCCGTCGGTGTGGTATACCCCGCCGATCGAGTCGGTCTATCTGCTGCCCAACACGCGCGATACCCTGTCGGTCACCTTTCACCCGCCGATGAACAGCAGCAGCGCCGCCGGCGCGCACGCCTTTGAGCTGCGCGTCAGCGCGCGCGCGCAGGGCATCCAATCGTCAGCCACCCAAGTGGCCCTGGAGATTGAGCCATACTACAGCTATACCATCGACCTTGAGCCGCAGCGCGTCAAAGGACGCGGACGGGCCGAGCTGACGATTGCCAACACCGGCAACACCTTTGCCAAGTACACCGTTCAGCCCAAAGACCGCGAGCAGGCGCTGATGTTTGACCTCGTCGGCAAGCAGTTCACCCTGTCGCCCGGCCAGCGCGAGGTGCTGACGCTCAAAATCATGCCGCGCCGCCGCCCATGGCTGGGCGCAGCGCAGATGCTGCCCTTCGAGGTCACGGTCATCCCCACGCCGGTTGAACCCGCCGGCGGCCCACAAACCCAGCAGGGCGAGCTGGTGGTCAAGGCTCGCATCCCGGGCTGGCTGCTGGCGCTGATGCTGCTGGGGGTGACGCTGTGCGGCATCATCGGCGGGCTGGCCGTTGTGCAGCTCAACGCCTATCAAGCCCAGCAGCAAACCATCACCGCGCAGGCGCTGATTGAGGCCAACGCCGCCACCGCTACCGCCGTGGCGCTGGCCGATGACGACGGCGACGGCCTATCCAACCTGCGTGAGAGCGAGCTGGGCACCAACCCCCAAAACCCCGATACCGACGGCGACGGCCTGACCGACGGTGAAGAGGTGCTGCGCTATGCCACCAACCCGCTCAACGTGGACAGCGACGGCGATGGGGTATGGGATGGCGACGAAATCCAGCAGGGCACCAACCCCAACAACCCCGACACCGACGGCGACGGCCTGACCGACGGCGAAGAACGCCTGATCGGCAGCAATCCGCTGCTGCGCGATACCGATCAAGACGGCCTGAACGACAAAGACGACCCTCAGCCGTTGGTGGCCAACCTGCCCACCGTCACCCCGTTCCCGACCATCCCGGGCACGGTCGGCGACATCTGCCCGGGGTCGCCGTTCCCCACCCGCGTCACCATCGGGATGCAGGCGCTGGTCGAGGACGGCGGCGTGCCCAACCGCGTGCGCGCCGAACCCAACATCGCCTCGGAGGTGCTGACGCAGATGCCCCCGGGCGAGGCCTTCACCATCGTCGGCGGGCCGCAGTGCGGGCCAGATGACCAACTGCGCTGGTGGCAGGTCAATTATCGCGGGGTGGTGGGCTGGACAGCCGAGGGCGTCGGCGAAGAGTATTACATCGCGCCGCCCGGCCTCAAGCCCACCCCCGCCCCCGAGGACGAGGCCTTCCGCGCCCCACAGCGCGTCAGCCAGCTCAACCCGCGCCTGATGGGCGTGCAGGTGCAGTGGTATGTCACGCCCGCCCACTGGCAGCGCGCGCTCGATTTGGCCGCGCCGCTCGGGGTCGGCTGGGTCAAGCTGCAAGCCGATTGGGGCGTGCTGGAGACCGCGTCTGGGCAGTTCAGCCCCGACTTCCCCGCCTTTGCCGCCGCCCTGCGCGACGCCAAAGCACGCGGATACCGTGTGCTGGTCAGCGTGGCCAAAGCCCCGCTGTGGGCGCGCAGCACCGCCGGCGAGGCCGCCCCACCCGATGACCCGCAGGCGCTGGCCGGCTTTCTGACGCGGATGCTGGGCGAGGTCGGCGATTCCATCGACGCCATCGAGGTGTGGAACGAGCCAAACCTGCGCCGCGAGTGGAACACCAGCGCGCTGTCGTTTGACGGCGCAGGCTATATGCGCCTATTCGCGCCGGCGCACCGCGCCATCCGTGCCTATTCGCCGCGCATCACCATCATCACCGCCGGCCTCGCCCCGACCGTCAGCGGGCCGGCAGCGGTCAATGACCGCACCTTTTTGCGCCAGATGTACGAAGCCGGCCTCGGCGACTATGCCGATGTGGCGATCGGGGTGCACCCATATGCGTGGGCCAACGCCCCAGACGAGCGCTGCTGCCCGTCAGATGGGCAGGGCTGGGACGACCGCCGCCAGTTCTTTTTCCTCGACACGCTCGACTCATACCGCGCCATCATGCGCCAAAACGGGCACGCCGACGTCCGGCTGTGGGCCACCGAATTCGGCTGGCCCAGCTATGACGACCTGCCCGGGCAGGCCGCCGAGCCGTGGATGGTCTCGCTCAACGTCGATCAGAAAGCTGATTATGTGGCGGATGCCTTCGCCATCGGGCAGGGTTTTGACTTTATGGGGCCGATGTTTTTGTGGAATCTCAACTTTGCCGATGCCCAAACCGTGACCAACGCCAGCGAAATGGCGGCCTACAGCCTGCTGTATGCCCCCGAGCCGCAGGTGATTGTGGAGCGTCCGGTCTATCGCGCGCTGGTGACGCGCCTGAGCGCGCCGCCCACCGCACCAGAGGGGCGATGATGATGCGCCGCTGGGGGATGCTGCTGTGGGCGCTGCTGGCCTGCTGGTCGATGGCCGGCGCGCAGCCGGCAGGTGGGCAGGTGATTGTGATGGGCACGCCGGCGGTAGACGACGGCATGGTGCAGGTGCAGGTGCGCTTCGAACAGGTCAATCCGCAGCGCCTGCAAGCGCTGGGGGCGGCCAACTTCAGCGTCAGCGAGCCAGCTGCCGACCTGACCGTGACCCGTCAGCCGCTCACCCCGCACGCGCTGGTCTTGCTCGTGCCGGTCAACTTTGGCGCAGACCTCAACCATATCCAAGCCAGCTTGCGCGCCTATACCGACAGCTACCTGACCGCGCAAGACCGCGTGCTGCTGCTGGTGCAAGATGCGCGCGGCGTCACCGCCACCGAGGCCAACACGCGCGCCGCGCTGGCCGAGGCGATTGCGGCCATCACCCCCCCGCGCAATTATCCCCGCCTTGATAACCTGCTGACGCCGGCGCTGGCATGGCTAAGCGACCAGCCCGACTCGGCGGTGCGGATGGGCCTGATGGTCACGTCTTACCTCAACGCCGGCGAGGACGTCAGCGCGGCAGCTGCCTTTGGCGCTGCCGGCTTCCCGCTGCACGTCGTGCAGGCCCATACCTTCCGCACCGAGGCCACCGGCCCACTCAGCCGGCTGGCCGAACAGACCGGCGGGCTGTTTGTCGAAAACCGCGCCGGCGCGCTGTCACAAGGCACACCGCCCATCGCCAGCGGCAGCCTCAAGGTGCTGTATGACAACCTCGCCATCACCCGTGACGTGTTTGCAGTGCGCTACCGCCCGATTGGCACGCGGCTGGAGGCCACCCCCACTGTCACCCTCACGGTCAACCTGACGCTCACCCAAGCGGTCAGCACCACCTTCAGCTATCAACGCGCCTTCAGCCCGCCCACCGTCAGCTTTTCGCAGCAGACCATCGCCCCTATCCGCCGGCCCAGCCTCGGCCCTGCCGGCCTGCTCTATGACATCGACTCGCAGGGGATCGGGGTGCGCGTCACCTTTGGCGACAACGTGCCGCGCCGCATCGCGTCACTCCAGCTGGAAGTGCTGGACGTCGAAAGCGGGGCGGTGCTCCAGTCGTCTGTCGAGGTCAACCCGCAGCCGGATGCCTTTGGCGGCTATCGGGCAGTGTGGTCGCTGGCCGACTTTATCGACCCGGGCCGGCTGTATCTGGTGCTGCTGCGTGTGACGGTCACCGACGAGCTGGGGCTGAGTGCCACCGCCGAGCAGCGCGCCGGCGTGACCGTGGCGGCCCTGCCGGCCACCGCCACCCCTTCCCCCACCGTCACCCCGCCGCCCAGCCCCACCCCCGAGGTCACAGCCACCCTGCCGGTCACCGCCGCGCCGGCGCTGACGGGGACGGATGCGACGCCGCCGCTGGCACAAGACGCGGGTTCACCACTCGTGCCGGTGCTGATGGGCGTGTCGGGCGGGCTGGCCGCGCTGGTGCTGATTTTGCTGCTGGCCCTGCTGCGCGCCCGCAGCGCCGCCCCTGCCACATCCACGGCAGCGGTCAGCGGCGGCCCATCGGTGATGGACATCCCCACCCCCCTGCCCGATGACCTTGGCAGCGGCGCGCCGCCAGCTGTGGTCAACGAGCGCCGACAGATTTATGGCCGGCTGCTGGTCAAACGCGGCCTGCCCGCCGGCGAAATCCTGATTATGAGCGAGGAGTTTGTCATCGGGCGCAAAGCCGACTCGGACGTGCACTATCAGATTGACAAACCGGTGGTCACGCCGCGTCACTGCCTGATTACCCACCGGCGCGGGCGCTTCACCATCCGCGACCTCAACTCCAAAAACGGCACGTATGTCAACGGCGAGCGGCTGATGCCCGAGCGCGAGCTGATTGTGCCGATCGGCAGCGAGATTGCAGTCACCCAAAATATCGTGTTCGAGTTGTGGGATGCCCACACCGTGGTCAAAGTGGACTATCAGGGCGACGGGCTGCGCTCCGACCGCGTCACCGATGACTCGGGGGTGCGCACCAATCAGCCCTCGCGCTTCAATTCGACCTCGCACAGCAGCGTCGAGGGTGAACCCATCGACGACGATTACAGCCCGATTTAGCGGCAGGGGGATAACGACATGGCCGACAAGCCCGTCATCACAGCCTATTCTTGCCGCGACATCATGGGGCGCGAGCGCCTAGAGGACTATGCCGCCGACGCGCGGATTGAGACTGCCGGCGGCCTGCGCCTGCATGTGGCGCTGGTCTGCGACGGGGCAGGGGGCGAGGCCGGCGAGGTGGCCGCCCGCACCGCCGCACGCACCATCCTCGACTATCTGCAAGTCAGCCCGACCAGCCAAATCCCCCGCCTGCTGGTCAAGGCGGTCGAGAAGGCCAACAGTGTGGTGCACAGTGAGCTGCGCGGGCGCGGCACGACCACCCTCGCGCTGATGTGTGTTGACCTCAACGACAACCCGCCCCACGGACGGTTATATCTGGCCAGCGTCGGCAACAGCCCGATTTATCTGGCGCGCGAGGGCAAGCTGGTGCGCCTCAACATCGACCACACGCTGGCCAACGAATACATCTATGCCGGCCAGATGTCGCCCGAGGAGGCCAACCAGCTGCAAAACGCCGGTTACATGACGCGCGCGCTGGGCGTCGGGCCAGAGGTGCAGGTCGACATCGGGTTTTATGCCGAGCGTGGGCGGGCGTTTGTGTCGGCGCGGCGGGCGGCGGCCATCGGGCAGAAGGGGATGCGCCTCAAGCCCGGCGATACGCTGCTGGCGATGTCGGACGGGCTGCGCGAAATCGCCCCAGACGGCCAGCCCTATCTGCGCGACGAAGACGTGTTGGGGTATGCGCTGGACACTGACCCCGAACATGCTGCACAAGCCCTGCTGCGCCTCGCCATTGCGCGCGCCCCACAGGACAACCTCAGCCTGTCGATGCTGATGGTGGACGGCCCGATGCGGCGCGCGGTGCGCGTCAGCCCGCTGTCGCGCGGGCAGCGTGCCAGCCTCAGCCTTGGCCTGTTGGGGATTGTGCTGCTGCTGGGGTTTTTGGTGCTTCAGCTGATTGAGAACCAGTCGCGCGCGGTGGTGATTCAGTCCACCCAGACCGCCATCCAAGAGACCGCCATCGTGCTGGCCTACACCGCCACCCCCAGCCCGACCTCATCGCCCACCGTCACCCCCACCATCCCGCCCACGCGCGCCGCGCCCAATCAGGTCGGGGTGCAGTATCAGCTTGACGGCAGCAGCAATCCGGTGTTCGTCAATCGGGTGATCTTTTCGCCAGACATCAACTTTTTGGTGCTCGACGGCCCAGCCTTCAGCGACGATATTCCGCGCCCAGCCCAACCCGCCAACCTGTTCTTGCAGTCACAGCAAACCCTGCTGGAGCTGGCGGTGGTCGATAACAGCCCGGGCCAAGAATCGGTCATCGGGCAGCTGTTCCCCGCCGGCGACGTGTTTTACAACATGGGCACGTTCCAGACCCGCGGCGCAACCGTCAGCTTTCAGCAAGCCCCGGGCCTGCGCTTTGTGGCCGAGACCGCCTGCCTCTCCACCAAGCAGCTGCCCAGCGACCCCACCGACCCCGATGATCACGACAAAGTGGCCCTCACCTGCTATACCGGCCAGCGCGGAGACTGCTGGTTGCAGCGCATCGGCGAGGCCGAGAACGAGCTGCTGGACATCGGCCAGCGCGTGGTGGTTGACCTTGTGGATGGGACGATTTTGGGCCAGACCGCGCCGCTGTTCGAGGAAGTGCGGCAGTATCACGACACCGCCGTCACCCTGACCGGCAGCGACGCGCTGGTGCAGTGCCTCAACCCGCATCTGGACATCGACGGGGACGGCGTGCCCTACCCCGCCGACCAGTGCCCAGAGCAGTTTGGCTCGCTGGCGGCCAGCGGCTGCCCCGACCGCGACGAGGACGGCATCGTGGACGAGCTTGACCTGTGCCCCGACGAGGGCGGCTTTGTGGACGCCGACGGCTGCCCGCTGCCCACCCCCACCCTCGACCCGCGCATCAGCCCCACCGCCACCCAGACCAGCACCGCCACCCAGACGCCGCGCTTCACGCGCACCCCTACCCCCACTGTCACGCTCACGCCGGCAATCACCGCCACGCCGCTGGTTGCCCCAGCCACGCTGGCCACCGCCGCCACGCCGGTGACTCCGGCCACACCGGTCACGCCCGCCACGCCGGTCACCCCCAGCCTGACCCCCATCCCCCCCAGCAATACACCGGTCTCGCTGCCGCCCACCAACACATGGACAGCCGTGCCGCCCGCCTCGGATACCCCGCTGCCCGATACCCCCGTACCCCCGCCCAGCGCCACCTTCACCCCCACGCGCACCCTCAGCCCGACGCCGGTCACCCCGACCCTGACGCCCAGCAGCACCCTCAGCCCGACCCCGTCCTTCACCCCGTCGGATACCCCGACCGACACCCCTTCTCCAACGCCAAGCAACACCCCCTCTCCCACCGCAACCGTCACCCCGACCTTCACCCCGCAGTACATCCTGACGTTGATTGCGTCGAACACCCCGCCGCCCTAAAGACGCACAAAAAACCCCCACCTCGCTCAGCGAGATGGGGGTCTCTGTGGTCAGATGCCTGAACGGCGTTTAGCGCCGGCGGTCACCACGGTCGCCGCGGTCGCGGTCACGCCCGCCGCGGTCGCCACCACGCCCGCCGCCCGCCGGACGGCGGTCGAGTTCTTGGGCTTCTTCCAGCGTCAGGCCTTCCATCACCGCGCGGCGGCTCAGGCGCACCTTGCCGCCCGGGTCAACATCGGTGACCATCACCATGATTTCGTCGCCCAGCGCCACCTCGTCTTCCACCTTGCCGACGCGGTAATCGGCCAGCTGCGAGATGTGCACCATGCCCTCGCGGCTGGGCAAGAACTCGACAAAGCAGCCATACGACTCGATGCGCGTAACCTTACCGGTATAGATGCGGCCCAGCACCGCGCTCTCGGTCATGCCGCGGATTTCGTCCACGCATTTTTCGACCGCTGCGCCGTTCTGCCCGCTGACAAACACCGTGCCGTCATCTTGGATGTCGATTTTGACCCCATAGCGGTCTTGCATGGCGCGGATGGTCTTGCCGCCCGGCCCAATCACCGTGCCGATTTTCTCCACGTCAATCTTGACCGTCTCCATGCGCGGGGCATAGTCGCTCAGCTTGGCGCGCGGCTCGGGCAGCGCCTCAAGGATGACCTGAAGGATTTGCAGGCGGGCCTCTTTGGCCTGTGCCAGCGCCTGCGTCATCACCTCGTGGGTGACGCCCTTGATTTTGATGTCCATTTGCAGCGCGGTGATGCCGCGCTCGGTGCCGGCCACCTTAAAGTCCATGTCGCCGATGTGGTCTTCGAGGCCCTGAATGTCGGTCAGCACCGCCACCTTGTCATCTTCTTTGATTAAGCCCATCGCGATGCCGGCCACCGGGCGCTTAATCGGCACGCCGGCGTCCATCAGCGCCAAGGTCGAGCCGCACACCGAGGCCATCGAGGTCGAGCCGTTGCTGCTGAGCACTTCGCTGACCACGCGGATGGTATAGGGGAAGACGTCCTCATCTGGGATCATGACGCGCAGAGCCGCCTCGGCCAGCGCGCCGTGCCCGACCTCGCGGCGCTTCGTGCCGCGCAGCGGGTAGGCCTCGCCGGTGGAATAGGGCGGGAAGTTGTAGTGGTGCATATAGCGCTTGTCCGACTCGGGCGCGACGTTGTCCAGCTCTTGCGCATCGCCGGGCGTGCCCAGCGTGGCAATGCTGAGCACCTGCGTCTGCCCACGGGTGAACAAGCCAGAGCCGTGCACGCGGGGGAACAAGCCGACTTCGGCGGCCAGCGGGCGAATCTGGGTGGTGGTGCGCCCATCGGGGCGGATGCCGGCGTTGACGATGCGGCGGCGCACCTCTTCGGCCAGCACATCCTCCACAATCACCGAGACCTGCTTGGCCGTGACCGGTGCTTGGCCGTCGGCTAGGGCAGCGTTTTGCGCCTCATAGTGGGCGTTCAGCTCGGCCTTGAGCGCGTCGATGGCCTCTTTGCGGCCCGAGCGGTCGGTGGTGGTCTCAAGGATGTGCTGGATTTGGCCACGGATTTTGCCGGCGATTTCCTCAATCAGCGCCGGGTTCGAGGCGGCGGGAGTATAGGCCGCCTTGGGCTTGCCGACCGCCGCGCGCATCTCGTTTTGCAGCGCAATCAGCGGCTGAAGCGACTCGTGGGCCAGCGCCAGCGCGCGCAGCATGGTGTCTTCGTCCACCTCGTTGGCGGCGCACTCCACCATGTTGATGGCGTCGGCTGTGCCGGCCACGCGCAGGTCAAGGGTGCTGTTGGCCAGCTGCGAGATGGTCGGGTTGATAATCAGCTCGCCGTCGATGCAGCCGATGCGCACGCCGGCCACCGGCCCATCAAACGGGGCATCGCTGATGGTCAGGGCAGCACTGGCCGCCACGATGCCCAGCATGTCCACCTGATGCTCTTGGTCGTGAGCCAGCGGCATCAAAATCACCTGCACCTCGTTGCGCAGGTCTTCGGGGAAGAGCGGGCGCAGCGGGCGGTCAATCACACGGCTGACCAAGATGGCCGACTCGGGCGGGCGGCCCTCACGGCGGAAGAAGCTGCCCGGGATGCGGCCTGCCGCATACAGCTTCTCTTCATAGTCCACGCTGAGGGGGAAGAAGTCGATGCCCTCGCGCACGTTTTTGGACATGGTGGCGGCGGCAAAGACGACCGTCTCGCCGCACTGAACGGTGACCGCGCCGCCAGCTTGTTCAGCCAGCTTGCCGGTCTCGATGATGATTTCTTGGCCGCCAACCACGGTAGTGAACCGCTGGGCAGCGCGATAGGCAGAATCGACCATAAGGGTTGCTTGGATACTCCTGTGCATCTATAAAACGATGCGCCCGAAGCGTCAGGGATTGGATAATGCGGCTAACGAAAGACCGTTAGCAACATACTCCAACGCCTGTCGCGCCGGGCGCAGGGTGGACAAAAAAGAACGCAGAGCCGTCGCCAAAGGCACGGGCGCGGCCCGTCAAATCGGTCGAGCGGCTCTGCGGGTGTCCCAAAACTACTTGCGCAGCCCCAGCTCTTCCAGCAGAGCACGGTACGCTTCGGGGTTTTTGCGCGAGAGGTACTTGAGCTGGCTGCGGCGTTCGCCGACCAGCGTCAAGAGACCACGCCGGCTGTGGTTATCGTGCTTGTGGGTCTTGAGGTGCTCGGTCAGCTGCTGGATGCGATGGGTGAGGATGGCAATCTGAACCTGCGCCGAGCCAGTGTCCCCCGGGTGGGTGGCGTGCTTGGCGATGATGGCTTGCTTGGCTTCTTTGGTGATGCTCATTGTGTGTTCCGTCCGCTTTCTAAAAGGGTGTCGCCAAACCTGCCGGACGTGGCGAGTTGGCCGTCTGTGCGATTGGGTTCATCTTATCATAAGCGGGCATCCGGCACAATGGCGGGGGACGCCTCCAGCCCCCTCGCACGGCAGGGGACAGATGCGCAGGGCAGGGCCAATCCTGCGGCATCACGGTGGGATGCGCGGTATACTGATGGACAACGTGTATATAGATATGTGTTGTTTGCGCCTTTTGTTTTTGGAGGTGATATGAAAGCCATCATCCTCGCGGCGGGGCAGGGTACGCGCCTGCGCCCCGTCACGTTAACCATGCCCAAGCCGCTTGTGCCGGTCGCCAATCAGCCCCTCATTGCCTATGCCATCGAGATGCTCAAAGCCGCCGGCCTGACCGACGTCGGGATCATCGTCAACACCCTCGAGTCCCCCATCGTCAGCGCGCTGGGCGACGGCAAAGAGTACGGTGTCAAAATCACCTACCTGATCCAGAGCGAGCAGCGCGGCTTGGCCCATGCCTGTGGGCTAGCCAAGGACTTTGTGGGCGATGAGCCGTTTGCCATGCTGCTGGGCGACAACATCTTTCAGGACAAGATGACCTCGATGCTGCTCGACTTCCCCAACTCGGACAGCGAGGCGCTGATTGGCTTGGGCGAGGTGGCCGACCCCACCCGCTTTGGCATCGCGCAGATTGAAGGCAGCCGCGTGCTGGGGGTGATCGAAAAGCCCAAGAACCCGCCCAGCAACCTTGCCATCAGCGGCGTGTATTTGTTTCGCAAATCCATTTTTGAGGCCATCGCCAACATCAAGCCGTCGTGGCGCAACGAGTACGAAATCACCGACGCCATCCAATACCTGATCAGCGCCGGCAAGACGGTCAGCCACTACACCATCTCGGGCTGGTGGATTGACGCCGGCAAGCCCGACGCCATCATCCGCGCCAACCAGCTGGTGATGGGCGATATGCCTTATACCCCGCCGCTGGAAGGGCCGAACATCATCGAGTCGCAGGTCTCCTCGCGCGTGGTGCTGGGCGAAGGGTCGCAAGTCATCAACAGCGTCATCCGCGGGCCGGTGGTGATTGGCGCGGGCGTGACCATCAAAGACAGCTACGTTGGGCCATATACCGCCATCGGCGACAAAGTGACGCTGGAGGGCAGCGAAATCGAGGCCAGCATCGTGATGAAGGACTGTGTGCTGCGCGGCATCACCGGCCGCATCGACAGCAGCCTGATTGCCGACGGTTCAATCGTCGAAACCTCCAACAAGACCGTGCCGGTGGTGCACCGCTTCATCCTCGCCGAAAACAGCTACGTTCAGCTCTAAGCCGATTAGGAGATGCACCCATGCCCCTGACCAAAAGCCAACTGCGTGATAAGTTGATCGAAGCGCGCGCCTATCTCGATCGGGTGCTGGACGCGGTGGGCGACCGCTGGGAGACGCAGGTCTACAGCGACGGCCTCCAGTGGACGGTGCGGCAGGTGGCCGTCCATCTGGCCGATGCCGACCGCGGGCACAACCATCAGCTGATGAATATCGCCGAAGGGCGCGAGGTCATCCCGCCCGATTTTGATGTGGAGCGCTATAACCGCCGCACTACCGAAAAAACGCAGGAAAAGACCGCCGCCGCCGCGCGCGAAGAGCTGAACGCCAACCGCGCCGCCCTGCTGGCATGGCTGGACGCGCTGGACGATGCCAAGCTGGACGTGGTGGGCCGCCACGCCTCGCTGCGGATGCTGTCGGTGCGCGACATCTTGCGCCTGATGACCCTACACGAAAAAGGCCACGCCGATGACATCGTCAAGGCGTTGGGTCTGACGGTCTAGCTCTGGGGCGCTCAGTCGCGCGCCGTGCCCTCGCGCGTCTTCTGAAACAGCCAATAAAAATCGTTGCGCCCCGTCCATGCCATGTACTGATACAGCTGGTACAGGGTTTGGGCGTGGGCATACAACCCATCCACTATCCCGATGGTATCTGGCTCAACCGCATACCACACCCCGACGCGCAGCCAGTCCCGCCCGTCGCTGAACGTGCTGACCCACGCCTCAAAAACGCGCGGGTGCTTCAGCTGCGCGCTGGTCAAATACGGCTCGGCAGGGTGGATGCCGGCCCATGACCCAATGCGCATGTGCGGGTTGAACGCGCTGACCATGCCATAGAACTCGTCGCGGTAGCGCTTGATGCCCAGCTTGCCCAGCCAATTGCGCTGGTCATACCACGCCTCGGGGTTCAGCACCAACTCCAGCGTCAGCCAATGCTCGGTCAGGCGCAGCTCAATCACCGGATGATGGCGCAGGTTAATGCTGGTCTGCGGCTGAAGCTTAATCAGCTGCTCGACCGCCTGCGCCTCAGCCGGCAAACGGAGGTACGTCACGGTGGGCACGGCGGCGCTGTCGGTGACGGTATGAGACGGGGCGATAGCTTGCAGGTGCACATTCAGCTTGCGCAGCCGGCGGAACAGCTCTTGATGCAGCGCGCTTAAATCAAACGGTGAAGAAGGCAAAACATCCATTTCTAACGCTCCGTTTCTGCCGGTGTGCTGCTGATGTGATGCCGCAGCTGTCTCGTACGTGCCGCCAAAACCGCCCCAAACGGCGCGCAATATCTCTCTTAAGGGTGATTTTAACGACGTATCGGAAATTTTCAAACCATCGCTTCAAACGCGCTTGTGAGGGCCTGACGTTTTTGTCGCATATCCCCGCCGATTTGATGCACATCAGACCGCGCAATAGGTCGTATGATGTAAGGAAAGCATTGCGAGCGAAAGGCCATCCCCGCCCCATGACAGATGCCCCCATCCCTGCCGCCGAGCGTGCCTCGCTGCGTCGGTTTGCTTATCTCAGCATCGCCGCTGCGGTGCTGACCATTGGCCTAAAGGCCAGTGCCTACCTGTTGACCGGCTCGGTCGGTCTGCTGTCAGACGCGCTGGAATCGGTGATTAACCTCGTGGCGGCAGGGATGGCGCTGCTGGCGCTGAATTATGCCGCGCGTCCCCCCGATGACTCGCATGAATATGGGCACGACAAGATTGAGTATTTTTCGGGCGGCATCGAGGGGACGCTGATTGTGCTGGCGGCGGTCAGCATCGGGGTGACATCGCTGGAGCGGTTTGCCAACCCGCACCCGATTGAGCAAATCGGGCTGGGGCTGGTCATCACGCTGGTGGCCTCGCTGATTAACCTTGTGGTCGGGCAGATGCTGATGCGAGCAGGCCGGCGCTATCACTCGCTGACGCTGGAGGCCGACGGGCATCACTTGATGACCGACGTGTGGTCATCGGCAGGGGTAATGGCGGGGATTGGGCTGGTGGGCGTAACCGGCGCGTGGTGGCTCGACCCGTTGATTGCGCTGCTGGTGGCGGTCAACATCCTGCGCACCGGCGCACAGCTGATGCGGCGGGCCTTCAACGGGCTGATGGACGCCCCGATGAACACTGCCGAGCGCGCCGTGGTCGAGTCGGTGCTGGACGGGTATCGGGCGCGCGGCATCCAGTTTCATGCGCTGCGCACGCGCCAATCCGGCGCGCGGCGCTTTCTGAGCGTGCACGTGCTCGTGCCGTCGGGGTGGACGGTGCAGCGCGGGCACGACCTGCTGGAGCGGCTGGAGCGCGATGTGCGCGCGGTTGTGCCCAACGCGCACGTGCTGACGCATCTTGAGCCGCTGGGCGACCCCGCCGCACTGGCCGATGTCGAGCTGGATCGCTGAGGCCGCCCGCTGTCAGTCGCCGTCAAAGCGTGTGCCGAGCGCCGCAGGGGCATCCGAGCGCAGCAGGCCGCGCACCGGCGCGCGCAAGCGTTCTGGCATCCAGCGCACCACCCGCTCCACCGCCCCACCGGTCACCAGCATCAGGGTGGCCAGCATCAGCATCCACGGCAGCATGTTGAGCAGCACCGGCGGGATGGTGATGGCCGGATTGCGCTGGATGTCAGAGGCGACGGCACGCAGCGCGGCCAACAAATACGCCCCCAACACCACCCGCAGCGGATGCCAGCCGGCAAAAATCACAATCGCCAGTGCAATCCACCCGTCGCCGTCCATGGTCGGGCTGGCAGACCAGCCCGGCTTGATGCGCAGCGAATAGGCCGCGCCGGCCAACCCAACCAATGCGCCGCCCAACGCGGTATACAGGTAGCGCAGGCGGTTGACGTGTGCCCCGCGCGCAAAGGCCGCCTCGGGGCGCTCGCCGATGGCCCGCAGCGTCAGGCCGCCGCGCGTGCGCGTCAGCCACCACCACACCGCCAGCACCAGCAGCCCGCTCAAATACACAAACACGTCCTGCTGAAAGAAAATCCGCCCAACCCACGGCACATCGCTCAAAATCGGCACAGGCAGCGTCGGGATAATCGGGCCGGGGGTATTGTTGAACGGCTTGCCCAGAAAGCGCGCCAAATCGGCGCACAGCAGGGTGAGCACAAAGCCCACTGCCACTTGATCTTGGCGCAGGCGGATGGTGGTGAAGGCCAGCAGCAGCGCCACCAAAGCCCCGACCAGCATGGCCGCCAGCACGCCGACCTCTGCCGAGCCGGTGGTTTGAGCCGCGGCAAACCCGACCATCGCCGCCAGCAGCAGTGAGCCGTTCAGCGACAGGTTAATCATGCCGGCGCGCTCGGTCAGCACTTCGCCGGTGGCGGCAATCACCAGCGGGGTGGCGCTGCTGACGATGCTGTTGAAGGTGTTCAGCAGGGCGTCGTTCATGTGCGGTCGTCCTCCAGCGGAGTATGATTATCCATGGGCGCGGGGGGCGCATCCGGCGCAGGCTTCAGGCCCGGGATGCCAGAGGCCATCAACATCAGCAGCACCAAAAACCCCTGAAACACCCCCACTAGGGTCTGATCGAGCTGGAGCAGCACACTGACACGGGTCGATCCGGCCACCACCGCCGCCAGCGCCAGCGCCACCCACGGCACAGGCATCGCCCGAAAGCCGACCAGCAGCGCAATCAGCAGGGCATAAAACCCGATGCCGCCGCTGACCAGCGGGCGCAGACTGTTATAGGTATACAGGGTGCGGTGTGCGCCGGCGATGCCGGCCAGCGCCCCACAAATCACCAGCGCCAGCAGGGCCACCCGCGTGACCGGCACGCCCAGCAGCAGCGCCGAGCGCGGGTTTTTGCCCGCGGCGCGCAGCTCTAGGCCAAAGCGTGTGCCACGCAGGGCCACAATCACCCCCACCACCGCCAACACCGCCAGCACCAGCGTCAGCGCCGGCACAGGGAACTCCGGCGACAGCGCCGGCAGGCGCGCGGCTTGCGGAAACGGCGGGGTGGCCTGCGCGCTGCCCCCCTCAGGGGGCTGCCACGGCCCGCTGATCAGGTAAATCGACAGCGTGTTGATGATGGCGTTGAGCGCCACCCCGCCAAAAATCTCGTTGACACCAAAACGGGTCTTGAGCACCCCCACCAGCAGCGCCCACCCGACGCCGCCCAGTGCGCCAGCGCTGATGCCGGCCAGCACGCGCAGTTCGGGCTGTTCGATGGGGGCGTACAGCGCCACCCAGCTCGACATCACCGCGCCGGCCATCATCTGCCCCTCTGCGCCGATGTTCCACAGGCCGGCGCTGAAGGTCACAATCAGGCCCATGGCCACCAGCACCAACGGTATCCAAAAATTGACCACGCCGGCAAAGCGCGTGACATCGCGGAAAGCGCCGTCCCACAGCGTTTGGGCCACCCGCAGCGGGTCAGACCCCAGCGCGGCGATACATAAGGCGGTCAGCGCCAGCGTGAGCAGCAGCGGCAGCACAAGGTGCAGCTGCCCGCGCACAAGGCGGCCTATCCCCTTCAGGGCCTGCGCAGGCCCGCGTGTTTTTGCCTGTTGTTTCAGCACCGTTTGCCCCTCACCCCACTCATCCGCGCCCATGCGGGACAAAATTGCCACCCCGCGCGGCGCACCACATCATACCCTATTTTCGGCGGGATAGGTTACAATAACAGTTTGTCCCAAAAAAGAGGGCAACCCCCGCACCAGTTAGGTTTTTGTCGCATGGCGGACAGCCTTTTTGACCAGCGCTATCGTTATGACTACATTTATCCGCGCGGGCGCTCCGGCGAGACGCTGCGCGCCGTCGATACCCGCCAGAATGACCGACCGGTGGTTGTCAAGCGCCCTGCGCCGGGCGATGCCCCCCCCATCCGCGCCGCGCAAGAGGTCAGCATCGCCAACGAGCGGCGCGCGCTTCAGCGCTTGGCCGGCCACCCCAGCCTATCAGAGCTGTTGGGCGAGGGGCAGTTTGTGGTCGGCGGTCAGGCGCATCAGTACATCGTGGTGGAGCGGGCCGAGGGGCTGATTCTGGCCGATGAGGTCTTGGCGCTTGCCCAACAGGGGCAGCGCTTGTCCGAGCTGGAGATGTGCGTCATCCTCGACCGCCTGCTGGATTTGCTGGCGGTGGCCCACACCCGCGACATCGTCTATAACGACGTGGATGCCAAGCACCTGTTCTGGAATCGCGAGCAGTACCGCCTGAAGGTGATTGACTGGGGCAACGCGGTATTCTTGGCCGGCGAGGAGGCCAACGCACAGGGCATCGGCAAGCACAGCGACATCGCGCAGGTCGGCGAGCTGCTGTTTTTTATCCTGACCGGAGGCCGCCGCCCCGATGTGCCGCGCGATGCCGCCGACGACTGGCAGGTCGATTTGGGGCAGGATGCCGAGGCGGTGTCAGCGCGCATGAAAGGCATCATCAGTCGCGCGCTGCACCCCAATCTGCGCGTGCGCACCCCGCACATCGTCGAACTCAAGCGGCAGCTGGCCGACTATCGCGCGCCGCTGGAGCGCGAGCGTGACGGCACGTTGGGCCGCGTACGCGAGCGCCTGCGCATGAACCTCAGCCGCAGCGAGCTGATCGGCCTGCAAGCCACCCTCGACTCGGCTGCCGCGCTTGACCCGGGCTTTCCGGCGGTCGCCCAGCTGCGGCGCGACATCGAGGCGCGCCTTGCCACCCTCGAACTGGCCGCCAACCTAGACGCGGTGCAGATTTATCTGGAGGGCGGGCACTATGCGCGCGCCGCCGAGACGCTGACCGAGCTGGCCGCCCGCGCCACCGAGGAGCGCGCCGCGCGCCTTGCGGTGCTGCTGGACTGTGCGCGCGTGATGGCCGAGACGCACCCGCATCAGCCGCCGTCCGAGGGTCAGCGTGACGGCCTGTCCCTGCTGTTTGAGGGGGCATACGTGCAGGCGGCCTATGCCCTGCTGGTTACCGACTCGGATGATGGGGCGGCGCGCAAAGCGCAGTGGCTGATGGCCGAGCGCATCTCGCACCACATCCCCGAGGTGCAGCTGCTGCGCCCTAACCTATATCGACTAGAACTGGCGCTGGCGGCGCTGGCAGCGCATCGCCATCCGGTGACCGAGGCGCGCCGCGTGCTGTCCGAGGTGGGCGGCCTGTTGGACGCGATGGCCAGCTTCGAGACGATTGTGCCAATGCGTGACCAGTTCCGCCAGATGGTTGACCGCCTGAGCGGGCTGCAAGCCCCACTCACCACCGTGATGGTCAAGGACGGGCTGGACGAGTCGCTGCTGCCGATTGGGGCGCTTGACCGCGCCATCACCGCGGCGATGGCGCTGGCCGATATGATGCACGTGGTCGGTCGGCAGGTGGTGACCAGCCCGAGCGAAGCGCGCGACGCGCTGCAAGCTGGGCGCGCCATCGACCCGATCAATCCGGTCTGGGCCACCGTGGACAGCCTGATGACCGGCCTCTATCAGCATTTGCAAACCTACCAGACCTTTACCCCACAGCCCGACGGCAGCGACATCGACGGGTGGCTGCAAGGGGCACAGGCCGAGCTTCAGCCCTATGCGGCCATCTTCTTTGACGACATGCTGGACAGCATGGTAGCCGGCCTTGGGGTGGCGCTGCGCGCGTGGCATGATTTCGCCAACGCCGCGGTGCTGGGCAATCGGGCCGGCGCGTTGGAGGCGGTGGTGCAAGCCATCGACACCGTTTCGATGGTCAGCCCATCGCTGTCCAGCTGGTTTGGGCACTTGCGCGCGGTGATTGAGAACACGCGCTATGTCGAGCGGCACGCGCTGTATGGCGGGCTGGGCCGCACGCTCTCTGACGGGTGGGAGGCCTTTGACCGTGGGCGCTTGGCCGATGCCGAGCGCTTGGGCGAGGATGCGCTGCAAATCGCGCGCAGCGACGCCGAGCGCGCCGCCGGGGTGCGCCTGCGCAACCTTGCCCGCGCCGCGCGCGAATGGGTGGAGCGCGGCGGGCCGGTCATCCCCGAGCGCACGCGCGCCATCCTCGACGCCCTGACGCGCGAATACGCGCCAGAAGAGCAGCGCATCCGCCGCGACTTTGACGCGCAGATGCCCAGCCAAGAGACCTATCTCAAGGCGATGGGGCGCGGCCTTGTCGATCTGCTGGCGCGCAGCAGCACCGCCGCGCCGCGTCTGCTGGCCTTCGACTTTCTGCTGCGGGCCACGCTGGAGGCGCACGCCGGCGCATTCGACGTGGCCGCGTTTTATCGCGAGGCCGCGCTGCGCGCCTTTGGCGAAAACGGCGCGCGTCACCCCATCACCCGCGCGCTGGATGATTTGATTGAGCGGCGCGGCGAGATTATCCGCCTTGGCCACCTGCTGGACACGCTCAACAGCGTGGAGGCGGTTGGGCAGCTGGAGCGCGTGCGCCATCAGGTGGAAGACAGCCCGCTGGGCAAGAGCACGCCGGCCCTATCGCACAGCCTGCGCGAGGTGGATGCCGCCCTGCGGGACTGGGGCGAGGGCGAGTTTCGCAGCGCGGGGGCACACCTCGAGTCCGCGCTGCGCCTGCTGACCGAGGGCGAGCAGCAGACTGGCATCAGTGCGCCGCGCTGCCGTGCATGGATGCAGACGCTGCTGCAAGGCACGGGCGCACTGGCCGTGCAGATGCGCACCGTCCGCCAGACCATCGACCGGATGCCGGATGTGCCAGTGGACGAGGTGCGACAGGCCCATCACCAGATGGCGTCGGTCAGCACCGCATTGGTCGGCGAACTGATTGCCGCCAAGCTGACGGATTGGCGCGATACCTACGAGCGCTTTTTGGCGGTCTATCTGGATTACAGCGTGCGGCGCAGCGCCCGTCTGGAGCGCTTTGGCGAGCTGTTCCGCGCCATGTTTATCGACCGCCATCCGGCCTATCCGATGTACCGCCACTGGTACACCGTGACCGAGAACGCGCCCGAATTCCCCGCCCCGCCGACCAGTGAACCCGTCCCGACCCTGAGCGAGGAGCAGGACGTGGTGCTCACCCCCACCATCGCCCCGCCTCTGGACGAGGACGAGCCGGATGCCCCACGCCGTGACGCGGCAGCTGCCGCGCGGGGCGGGCGCGGACGCGGCATGTGGGGTCTGCTGTTGGTGGGTGGCCTGCTGATTGCCATTGCGCTGATTATCGCGATGACGTCGGGGCGGTCACCGTCAATTGCCGATATAGGCCTGACGATTACGGCCACCGAGCCGCCGACCGCCACCCCGCCCGAGCCATCCGCGACCGTGCCGCCCAGCCAGACCCCGCTGCCGCTGGCGGCGCTGCCGTCCGCCACGCCGCAGCCCACCGCCGAGGGGGCGGTCATCATCATCAGCCAGACGCCCGATGCCAGCCCAACCCCTGCCCCGCCGACCGAGACCCCGACTCCGACCCCCACCTTCACCCCGTCGCTGACCCCGACCGCCACCTTGCCGGCGGAGGGACTGCAAGGCGATCAAGATGCGCTGGCGCTGTTGGGCCGGCTTGGGCCAGAGGCGTTGGGCGCGCTGAGCGAGCTGTTTGGCCCATCCCCCGACGGCGCGTTTTGGCGGCTTGGGGTGGGCGGGCAGGCCGCCGGCGCAGAAATCGTCATCCCGCTGGAAGCTGCCGCCCTCGACCTTGCCTATGGCAACGACGCGCCGGCGCGCGTGCGGCGCACCGAGGCCCAGCTCAGCCTTGCCACCTTCGACCCGACCCTGCCAGCGGAACAGGTCTTCTTTGGGCTGATGCTGATACCGCTGGACGGCAGTCCGCCGGTCGGCCTGAAGGTGGAGGCGCGCACCCTGACGCAAATCGGGCTGTACCTGCGCAGCGACGGCACAGACACCTTCATCAGCCAAAAGGCGGTCAATGCGGTGCTGGGGCGCATCCGCTTGGTGCGCGACATCAACGCCGGCACGGTCACGGCCTTCTGGAACGATGAGCAAATCGGCCAGCCGATGCCGTTCGTGCGCGGGGATGTCGGGGTCGTGCCGGCCCTGCTGGTGCGAGCCGGCGGGGTGGTGGTCAATGTGGGCAGCTGGCGCATCACGCTGCGCTAAACAGAGCGGGGCGCGCTGCCTCGCTCTACACCATCTGATGATGGGATATGCGCTGCCGGCTTAAGGCAGTGGGCCAGTGCCAAAGCAGCGCACAATCACCCCCACCATCAAGAAGAAGCCCCAGATATAGCTGCCCATCGACGGGCGCTTGCTGGCCGTCACCTCCACAAAGATGAAGAACGGCAGGCACAGCATCGTCCCGATGCCATAAAACACGTGCTCAGGCGCGCCGGGCACGCCGCCCATCCCCAACATCACAAACCCCGACAGCGCCTGTATCACCATCGAGCTGAACACCACATACGTGCCGCGCCGAAACCACGGCGTCACGTCGTCTTTGCGCACAATGCCCATATAAAACGCCACCGCCAGCATCACCAACGCCATCCCCAACCCATAGCGGCTGATGTGGAAATGCATCAGCTTGAGCACCAGATACACGCTGCCGCCCGACTGCCCCAGCTCGTGGATAAAGGCCGCCGCCAAAAACACCAACGTGCCGACCAGCAGCACGCCGTCTGGCAGGGTAAAGCGCAGGTCAAACGGGCGCTCTGGCGTGCCCTGACGATATATCTTTTTGGGGTGTGCTGCCTGTGTCATCGGCTCAGCCTCCGGCGTTGGCGCGGGCGTGCCGCTTGGCCTGTGCGGCCTCGGCCAGCTGGTCTTTGGCCGATGACGCCATCATAAAGCCGACGAAAATCAGCACCGCGCCGGCCATCTCGCCAAAATACTTATAGGACGGGTCGCCAAGGCTAATCAGCGCCCCGCTGAAGGCCGGCAGGATGCCCCCCGCCGCGATGAACAAGTTGCCAATCAGCCGCCCGCGCATGATTTCTTTGCGACGGAACAGCACCGCCGAATAAATCGCGCCGCCCACCAGCCCGAGCGTGCCCCACACGTTCATAATCGGGCTGAAGAAGCGCACCGTCCCGCGCGAGCTGCACCCCGAGAAGATGCCATCACGCACCAGCGTCTGCGTGCCGTCTGGGCCGGTGACACACTCCGCCTTGAAAATCACGGTCATATCCGCCCCCGGATACCATGCGTCAGCGTTGAACGGGGTGGCAAACAGCACCCACGGCAGCGTCATGATGCCGACCAGAATCAACGCCATCTGCACGTTGCGCGCGATGTTGCCGCGCCGCACCAGCAGATAAATCGAGCCTTGCCCCAACCACGCCGCCACCATCAGCGCGCCGCACCAATACCACAGGCTGAAGAAAAACGGTGACCACACAAAATACAGCACCACCTGCGACAGCGTGCCCAGAAAATACATCAGCAGGCCGATGCTCCACGCCAGCAAATGCGGCTTGGGGCTGGCCCGCCAGCGCCGAAACACCAGAAAGGTGAAAATGCCCGTCAC
>DAOUCZ010000134.1:0-25782 GCA_034431675.1 Anaerolineae bacterium
GCTTTGGCTTTTTGGATGGCGATTTTCAGCTTGGGGTTGCTGGCCTCCTCGCCGCCGCCTTCGCGCGCGGCGACCATGATGTCACGCGCGATGCGGGTAAACAATTTGCCGCGTTTGGCGTCTTCTGCGCCTTTGGCACGCTTGATGGTAGACCATTTGCTGTGGCCGGACATAACTGAACACTCCGAGAATTGACTATGTTTGAGCTTATTGTGATATTATAACCGACGGTTTCAGCCAAGTCGAGACGGCAGGCCGCCCGCGCGATGATGCGTTGCGTGGGAGGGTTTGCGGCGCAAAAAGGGTTTATGTCGCAGGCAACTTTACATCCAGATCGGCCAATGCCGCTGTCCACGCGGTTAGAGCGGGTGGCGTGGGCGGTGATGATTCTGTCGTTTTTGGCGTTTTGTGCGCTGGTGACGCTGGGTGGGTATGGGCTGTATCAATTTTTGTTTGTCTCTACCGTCCCGCTAGAGGTGACGATACAGGCCAGCCGTGGGACTCTGGGCATCACCGGCATTGATTTGCGCGAAGAGGTGGTGCAGGGCGCGCGCGAGCTGCTGATTGGGTCGCGCGTGCGCCCTAGTGATGTGGACTCGCAAGGGGAGTTGGTGCTGCGTGACCCCTATCGGCAGAGCGCGTTTGTGGCCAGTGTGACGATGAACGGCGCGGCGGCGGCGGCCACGCTGCGCAGTGCCGAGCGCCCACGCTTTACGTGGGGGACAACCGGTTATGTGTTGAATCTGGGCAACGTCAATGGCCGACTGGAACTGTTGATTGCCAACGATTTGACGCACCCGATGAACCTGACGCTGAACACCCCGCAGCGCGTGCGGTTGGTGATTCGGGGGGCGGGGCGGTATCGGGTGGATGTGCGCGAGAACGAGGTGTGGGTGGACAGTGACGGTGGGCCGGTGGTGCTGCATCCGCCGGATGGGCTGCCGGCCTTGACCATCACCAGCAGCAGTGTGTATCAGGTGGCGCAGAACGATTTGCGCGCGGTGTCGCCGCCGATTGAGTTGGTGCTGAACAGTGATTTTGTTTCGGCAGTGCCGTCGCCAGACCCGTCGCTGCCTTCGATACCGATGGGATGGGCGTGCAGTCATAACAATGTCGAGCCGACTGCACCGCGGGGTGTGTTCAACTTAATCACGGTGGATGGGCGCAGCGCTTTGAGCCTGACGCGTGGCGGTGGCGCACAGTCCAACGGCGAGACGGTGTGTCAGCAGGGGATGCAGGCCGGTGAGGTGTGGCAGGACATCTCTGCCTACAGCAGCTTGAGCATTCAGAGCACCTTCTATATCGAGAGCCAGTCACTGGCGGCCTGTGGGTATCTGGGCAGCGAGTGCCCGTTGATGCTGCGGCTGGATTATCTAAAGCGTGACCCCGAGACGGGGGCGCTGGTGCGCAGCGACCTTGTGTATGGGTTTTATACTCTGCCAGATTACACCGGCACGTATCCGACGACTTGTTCCACCTGCCGGCAGTCGCATGTGCGCGTTCAGCCGCACACGTGGTTTTCATTTGACAGCGGCAATATCCTTGCGTTGTTTACGGCCAGTGAACGTCCGGTAGCGGTGTCGCGGGTGCGTTTTTATGCCAGCGGGCACGAGTACGACGTGAAGGTGAGCCGGATGGCGGTGCTGGTGGAATAACCGACGGGCTGGGCTGAAAACAGACGGGGCGTGATGATTTCGCATCACGCCCCGTCTTGTTTGGGTTTGTGGGATGGGTTAGAGGCCCGAGGTGCGGGCGTCTTGCTCTGTCCATGTATTGGTGATGCCGCGTTTGGGGGCGTTCTGGCGTGCGGGGTGTTCTACTGCGCCATAGGCCAGCGTGACCAGCAGGCTGACGCCGATGATGGACAGGGCAACCACGATGGTACGCCAGCCGTAGCCGGTGAACAGGCCGGTCAGCACGACGAACGGGACGCCGGTGAACAGGCACGAGGCAATCAGGTTGAGCAGTTTTGCCGGCGTGCCGCCATAAATGGCCTCGCGCTTTTCGGTGCTGCGGGCGGTGCGCGGCCCAAGGATGAGCGCACCTGCGCCGCCAATCAGCAGCATCCACAGTTCTGGGGTCATAGGGCGTTTGGCCTTGTGTTAGCGCAGCGAATAGATAAACGGCGCGGTCACCGGGTTGCTGCCGAGCACGATGATGACGGCAAACAGGGCCAGCACCACCACCATTGGGATGAGCCAGTACAGCTTTTGCTTCCACAGATAGCTGAACAGCTCGCCCAGCACGCCCATCCGCCCAAAGAAATCTTCGAGGGCGTTGGGTTTCTCTTCGGTATCGATGGGGGTGTTCTTGAGGTCTTTGGCGGTCATGGGATAGACTCCGTTTTGGGGGGTTACTGATTGCCTTTGCGGACGAGAAGGGTTTCCATCACAAGGATGTCAATATCGCTGTTGACAAAGGTGTTGATGGCGTTGGCGGGGGTGTTGACGATTGGTTCGCCGCGCAGGTTGAACGAGGTATTGAGCAGCACGGGTGTGCCGGTCAGCTGGCCAAATCGTTCGATGACACCATAGTAACGCGGATTGGTGGCGCGTTCAATTGCTTGCAGTCGGCCTGTGCCCTTGTGGGTGACGGCTTGGATTTCGCCGCGTTTGCTGTCTTTGATTGGGGCGACCATCAGCATGTAGCGCGGGGCTTCGTGCTCTTGTACTTCGGGATAGTCGAAGTATTCGGCGGCGCGGTCGCGCAGCACCACCGGCGCAAACGGGCGGAACGGCTCGCGGAACTTGATTTTGGTGTTGACGACTTCTTTCATGGCCTCGGTGCGCGGGTCGGCGAGGATGCTGCGCGCACCTAATGCACGCGGCCCCCACTCATAGCGCCCCTGCATCCAGCCGATGACTTTGGACTTGGTGAGTTCTTCGGCACAGATGTCCAGCATTTTGTCGGGGTTGCTCTCGAACGATTCGTATTTGAGGCCTACTTCGTCGAGGGTTTGCTTGATTTGGGCTTCGTTGTTACGTGCCACCCAATAGGCATGGGGCATGGCCTCGACGCGCGGTTTACCCATCACCACGTGATAGGCCCACATGGCCGCGCCCAGTGCGCCGCCATCGTCGCCTGATGCCGGCTGGATGTAGATTTCTTTGAAGGGGGTCTCGTTGAGCAGACGCCAGTTGGCTTTGGTGTTGAGGGCCACGCCGCCGGCCATCACCAGCTTGTCGAGGCCGGTTTGCTTGTGCAGATGGTTGCAGATGGCAATCAGGGCGTCTTCGGTGGCCTGTTGGATGCTGGCCGACACATCAGCATAGTGCTGATTGAGGGCCATGGCGTCTTTTTCGGCGGCGCGCTCTGGGTTGGTCTCCATGGTGAAGAAGTCTGCTTCGGGCGGGCGCGGCGCGCCGAACAGCTCGACGAATCGGGCATTAAAGCTGGTGTCTGCCGACTCGTGAAAGCTGAAGTAGTCCATGTTCAGGCGGAAGCTGCCATCGGCCTTGTTGAGATGGAGAACCTTTTCCATCTTGTCCATATAGCGCGGCGTGCCATAGGGCGACATGCCCATCACCTTGTACTCACCGTTGTTTACGCGGAAGCCGAGCCACGCGGTAAAGGCCGAGTACAACAGACCGAGCGAGTGGGGAAAGCGCGTCTCGCTGAACAGGTTGATGTCATTGCTGCCGGTTTCGCCCTCCCAATAGCTGGTGGCTTTGCCGAGCGTGGTACTTGTCCATTCACCGACACCGTCGGCGGTCAGCACGGCGGCCTCTTTGAACGGGCTGGCAAAAAAGGCGCTGGCGGCGTGGCTCATGTGGTGGTCGCAGAACAGCACCTTTTTGTAGTTGATGCCGGTGCGCTTGAGGATTTCGTTCTTAATCCACAGGTTTTTTTGCAGCCAGCCGGTCATCGCCTCGCGCCAGACGGCCAGCGAGTTGGGGAAGGTGTTGAGCGTGGTTTGCAGGATGCGCTCGAACTTGACCAGCGGCTTTTCGTAGAACACCACATAGTCGAGGTCTTTGGAGGTGATGCCGGCCTGCCGCAAGCAGAAGGCGATGGCTTGATCGGGGAAGCTGTTATCGTGCTTCTTGCGGCTGAAGCGTTCTTCCATCGAGGCGGCGACGACCTTGCCATCTTGGATGAGCGCGGCGGCAGCGTCGTGATAAAAGCAGGAAATGCCGAGGATATACATGCGCCGAATTTACCCTTGTAGTTTGGCTGACGTGAGGTCAGACGGGACGGGCTTGCGTTCGACCCAAGCAGGCTTGCCTTTGAAGTCGAGCGGGTCGCTGGTCAAGCGCGAAATGAGTCCGAAAGGGACGAAAATGGTGAAGTATAGGACGGTGAGGATGACTTTGCTGTTGACTTCGCCAATCACCTTAGTGATGAGGCTAAAGCGCTCCCAACCGACGTTCCAAGCTGCGCGCACAGGGGACTCCTTGTGCTTCTCTTTGAATCACACAGCGGGTGATGATAGCATTGGACTGGGACGATAGTCCAGTGGGTAGGGTGCTGAGTTGGCGACGCCAAACCTACGCCGGCTTAGGGTTTTCGGTAGTATTGGCGGTTTTTGAGGGGGTCTGGCAGGTAATTTTCGTCATCATAGAGCTGATAATCCTTGCCATATCCCAGACGTTTCATCAAGCCGGTGGGGGCATTGCGGATTTTGAGTGGGATGGGCAGGTTGCCATGGGCTTGGACGTCTTCGAGGGCGCGGAAGTAGGCCTCGTAGGTTGAGCGGTCTTTGGCTGCCGAGGCTAGATAAACCGTGCCGTGGGCAAGGTTGATTTGACATTCGGGATAGCCGATGACCTCACAGGCCTTGAAGACCTCATTGGCGACCACTAAGGCGGTGGGCTGGGCCATGCCGATGTCTTCGCTGGCAAAGATGACCATGCGGCGGGCGATGAAGAGCGGGTCTTCACCGGCGGCAACCATGCGGGCCAGATAGTAGAGTGCGGCGTCGATTTGGCCGGCGCGCATGGATTTGATGTATGCCGAGGCGGTGTCGTAGTGCTCATCGCCCGCGCGGTCATAGCGTAGATGCTTGGATTGGAGGGCGTCGCGCAGGTTCTCGAGGGTGAGTTCTGGCGCGGGGTACAGGTTGTGCGCTGCTTCGAGCAGATTGAGGGATTGACGGGCGTCACCGTTGGCATAGTTGGCCAACAGCTCGGCAGCTGGCGGGGTGATGGTGATGCCCAATGCTGCCGCCCCGCGCTGGATGACGGCCTGCATCTCTTCCATCGAGAGGGCCTCGAGCACAAACACCTGTGACCGTGACAGCAGGGCCGAGTTGACCTCGAAAGACGGGTTTTCGGTGGTTGCGCCGATGAGGATGAGCGTGCCGTCCTCGACATAGGGCAGCAGAAAGTCCTGCTGGGCCTTGTTGAAGCGGTGGATTTCGTCTAGGAACAGCACGACGCCGGCAGGGGGTTCGGGGTCGTCTACGGCGGGGGTGAACAAGTCGCGGGTGGGGGGCTGTGCCTTGACCGATTCAACGATTTTGCGGATGTCATCTTTGCTGGCCGAGACGGCAGACAGCTGCACAAAGCGTCGTTTGGTCTGGGCGGCGATGATGCGCGCCAGCGTGGTTTTGCCCACCCCCGGCGGCCCCCAGAAAATCATGGAGTGCAGCGTGCCGCGTTCTACGGCGCGGCTGAGTGGTTTGCCTTGGCCGATCAGGTGGCGCTGACCGATAACCTCATCCAAGGTTTGTGGGCGGATGCGGTCTGCGAGTGGTGGGGTTGGTGATTGGGTCATAATGGACTCCATTCTACGTCGTGCCCACCCATGCCACAAGCGCCAGCGCGTGGTACAACTGTGAGGGTGAGCGTTATCGTGTATCACGATTGCAGAAGGGGATGTAAAGCGATGACAGACAAAAAGGTTATGCTGCTGATTCTGGATGGGTGGGGCATCCGCGAGTTTGAACATGGTAATGCGGTGGTGCAGGCCAATACGCCCAATTTTGACCGCTGGCTGAAAACGCGCGAGCGGTCGATTGTGGAGGCCTCGGGCGAGGCGGTGGGCCTGACCCCCGACCAGATGGGCAACAGCGAGGTGGGGCATCTCAACCTTGGGGCGGGGCGCATTGTGTATCAGGACATCACGGCCATCAACATGGCCATCAAGACCGGCACACTATCGCAGAATGAGACGTTGGCGGAGGCGTTTGCCAAGGCCCGTTCGGCGGGTGGGCGGGTGCATCTGGTGGGTCTAGTGAGTGATGGCGGGGTGCACAGCCACATTGACCATCTGTTTGCGCTGCTGGGGATTACGCAGGCAGAAGGCCTTGAGACACTGGTGCATGTCATCACCGATGGGCGTGACACCCCGCCCAACAGCGGATTGGGCTTTGTGCAGCGTCTGCAAGAGCATCTGGTGCAGACTGGGCATGGCCGCATCGTGAGCGTGGCCGGGCGCTATTACACCATGGATCGCGATAAGCGCTGGGAGCGCACCCGCCGCGGCTATGACGTGATTGCGCACCACACCGGCACGGTGATGGAGTCGGCGTTGGCGGCGGTGCAGGCCGCCTATGATGCCGGCGTGACGGATGAATTTGTCGAGCCGGTGGTGATTGGCGAGGGGGCTGATGCCGCGGTGCGGGCCGGCGACGTGGTGATTTTCTATAACTTTCGGGCTGACCGGATGCGCCAGATTGTGCAGGCCTTTGTGCAGCCGCAGGCCATTGCGTTTGACGGCGCGCCGGTCGAAGGGGTTCATTACGTCACATTCACCGAATATATGGATGACCTGCCGGTAGGGGTGGTGTTTGGCAAAGAGCGCCTGAAGAACACGCTGGCCGAGACGATTAGCAAGGCCGGCCTCAAGCAGTATCACAGCGCCGAAACCGAGAAGTACCCGCATGTGACGTTCTTCTTTAATGGGCGTAACGAAGAGCCGTTCCCGGGTGAAGACCGCAAGATTGTGCCCTCGCCCAAAGTGGCCACCTATGACCTCAAACCAGAGATGAGCGCGCTGGAACTGACCGAGGCCACCCTTGAGCGCATCGCCAGCGGTCAAGACTCGTTCATCCTCGTCAATTTTGCCAACCCTGATATGGTCGGGCATACCGGCGTGCTGTCAGCGGCGATTAAGGCGGTCGAGACGGTGGATGCCTGTGCGGGTCGGTTGGTGGAGGCATGGAATGCGCAGGGCGGCGTGGCGATTGTCACCGCTGACCACGGCAACTGCGAGCGCATGGTCGAAGAGCTGACCGGCGCAGCACACACCTATCACACCACCAATCCGGTGTCGCTGTTTGTGATTGGGGAGGGCTACTACAAGCTGCGCCCATCGGGGATTTTGGCCGATGTCGCGCCGACGGTGCTTGACCTGTTGGGTGTGGCACAGCCCGCCGAGATGACCGGTCGCACGCTGTTGGAGCGCAGCTAGGCCGACGCTTTGGCATGGGGGATAAGTGAGGGGGTGCACAGCTGCATCCCCTCTTTTGATGCGGGGGTTATGGCGCGGTGCGAAAGCTGATGCTGGATGGCGCGCGTCCAAACGGGTTTTGCGCCCGCACGGTCAGGGTGTACTGCCGATTGCGGGGCAGACGTATATTGACCGATGCCAGCGGCAAGCTGCATGTGCTCGTGCAGCTCAGCGATGCGACGGTGTGATTTTTGGCATATACGCTGACGCCGTTGGCCTGCTTGATGCTGACGTGATAGCTGACCGCGCCGAGGTTGTGCGTCCATGTCAGGATGGGCTGTTGGGCGACATCAGCCGCGCCGTTGGCGGGTGCGGTGATGGTGGGGGCGAGGGGGGCAGCGCCTTGCAGCTCGTGCGCGCCGATGTCGCAGCGTGCGCCTTGTGGGCGTGCTACCCCGCGCTGGTCGATGGTTGGGCAGTTTGCGCCTTTGTTGACGGCGGGGCTGTCGATTTGCGGCGCGAGGGTTTGCGTCTGCCCAAGAGTGAGCGCGGCACGTGCTGGGGTCAGGGTGGCCTCAAGGCGGGCGTTGCGGGTTGGGATGCCGCTGCCGCAGGTGTTGGATGGGTGTTGCAGGTTTTGGCCGCCGTTGGTGATGCTGCCCATGCACGACCACAGGTTGTTCCATCCGCCGGTGTTGCCCAGCACGATGGTGTTGGTGAGGGTGACTGTGCCGTGGATAGCTGCGCCGACGCTGCTGGCATCATGGGGCACGGTGTTGAAAGCGATGGTGCTGTTGAGCACGCTGGAGCTGGCGTTGGCGCTAAAGATGCCGGCGGCACTGCCGGTTTGGGTGACCGTGTTGAAGGCGATGGTGCTGTTGACCACCTTGAAATTGCGGCCCGGCCCAGTGCCGCTGATGCCTGCCCCGCGGGTGCGGGCGGTGTTATGGGTCACACTGCTGCGGATGAGTTCCAACAGATAAGCACCGCCTTTCCACAGCCCGCCGCCGTGTTCGGCGCTGTTGCCGTCGATGGCGGTATTGCGGATGATGGTTTTGCCGCTGTAACTGCCGTTGACGTTGTGTGCCCATGTGAAGATGCCGCCGCCGAGGTTACCGGCAGTGTTGTCGAAGATGTGGCTGGATAGGATGGTGAGCTTGCCGGCATCGTTATAAATCGCGCCGCCGCCGCCCGGCCCGCTGCTGGTCGATTGATTACCGACAAAGCGGCAGCGTTCGATGGTCAGACTGCTCAGCAGGTTGTTGATTGCCCCGCCGTTGGGCGAGCTGTTGTTGGTGAAGGTGCTGTCGCGGATGACGGCGATGCTGGTGGTGTCGATGGCGATAGCCCCGCCGCCGTGATATTCGTGACGGTTGGCAAGGGCGCTGTTGCCGCTGAAAACAACGTTTTCGACGGTTAGGCGGTTCTCATAGCCGCTGTAGATTGCCCCGCCCTGATTGGCCGCACGCTCGTTGGCGGCGTCGAAGGCCGCGCGGCCATTGGTCAGGGTGATATTGCGGACGGTCAGCC
Organism: Anaerolineae bacterium; assembly: GCA_034431675.1. Taxonomy (GTDB): domain Bacteria; phylum Chloroflexota; class Anaerolineae; order Aggregatilineales; family Phototrophicaceae; genus Flexicrinis. Next base: position 8,863 of record DAOUCZ010000134.1, read on the forward strand.
GTAGGCCGCGCCCCGAGGCGGTGTAAATCAGGCGGGTCTGGTTATTGCCGTTGAGGGTGATGAGGTTGCCACCGTCAATCGTATAAGTGGCGTTGGCTCGGTCAAAGCGCAGCTGCTGGCTGAGCGTGATGGTGTGCGGCGCTGCCCCACAGTTGAAGGTGATGCTGCCGCCGTTGTCCGTATTGAGCGCTGCTGCGGCGTTTTGCAGGGCGGCGGCGGTGCAGCTTGCCGGTGTCCCGTCGCCGACGGTGACATCGGCGGCGCGTGTGGGGCTGCTGACCGAGACTGCCAGCAGCATCAGCAGCAACAAGCTGGTGTAGGTGCGAAACATAGACATAGGCATAGATGAAGACCTTTGATAACCGGATAATGTCCGATACTGTTGATTGTATCCGGTTATGGCGGGTCTGAACGTGTAAGGCTGTAGGAGATTAGGGGGAAAATGACACCCGTCGGTGTTGAATGGGCCGGCGGGTGTGTGATGTTAATCGACTTTTGGCGCGTTTCTGACGGCGGTGTTTTCGAGGATGATGCGGACGCTGCGGTCATAGGTCAGGTAGTTCCACAGCCAGTTGATGAATACCTGTACCTGATTGCGAAATCCCATCAGCCAGATGAGGTGCAGCCCCAGCCATGTGATCCATGCCAACCAACCACTCAGTTGTATGCGGTTGAACGGGTAAGCGACCGCCCGACTGCGCCCGATGGTGGCCATGATTCCTTTGTCGAAATAGGTGAAAGGCTGACGCGGTTGGCCTTTGAGCGTGGCCAGCAGGTTGCGTGCGGTGTGCTTGCCCTGTTGGATGGCGACGGGGATCATTTGCGGGTAAGGCTTACCGGTTTTGGGGTCTAGGCGATAGGCGAGGTCGCCGATCACATAGACATCGGGTAGACCTGCTGGGTTGAGGTATTCGTCGACTTCTACCCGCCCGCCTTTGCTGAGTGGGACACCGAGCGCTTTGGCCAGCGGTGAAGCTTCAACGCCGGCGGCCCATACCAGCGTGTGGGCTGGCACTATCACGCCGTTGGACAGCGTGACGGTGGACTCGGTGGCATCGGTGACGCGCACGCCAAACAGCACCTCCACGCCCAGTGATTGCAGCTGGGTGACGGCGGCCTCGCGCAGGCGCGCTGGATAGGGGGCGAGCACGCGGTCACTGGCTTCGACCAAGAGTACACGGGCCTCTAGATGGGCCACATGGGGATATTCTTGCCTGACCACCCCGTTATACAGCTCTACCAGTGCGCCGGCAGTCTCTAAGCCGGTTGGCCCGCCGCCAACCACCACCATGGTGGTCAGGGCGCGGCGCTCGGCGGGGTCATTTGTCCATGCGGCGCGCTCCAGCAGCTTGAGCACATGATTGCGCAGGCGTACCGCGTTGGCGAGGTCTTTAATCTCGAAGGCGACGGCCTGAACCGCGGCATTGCCAAAATAGGTGGTGATGCTGCCGGTGGCGACTATCAGGGTATCGTAGTGCTCGGCGCGTTCGCCCTGCTCGGTTTGGATGCGCAGACGGCGGGCGGTGGTGTCGATGCCGATGACGCTGCCCAGCAGAAAGCGCACGTTGCGCGTGCGGCGAAAGATGCCGCGCACCGGATAAGCGATGTCAGAGGGGTCAAGGCCGCAGGTGGCCACTTGATACAGCAGCGGGGTGAAGATGTGGTAGTTGTTGCGGTCAATCAGCAGCACATCGACTTGTGGGTGATTGGCCAGTGCGCGGGCGGTGTTGAGGCCGGCAAAGCCAGCGCCAATGATAACGACGGTGTGGCGTGTAGAGGTCATGAGGTCACTCCATGGGGTGAGTGATGGGGAAGATGGGGAAGGTGGTGCTTGCCGGCGCGATTCCCTCCGATCGGCACGGCTTATCTTTAGGATACCGTAATTGTGAAATTTTGAACTATTAAAGATTGATAAGTGTGCTGTGGAGGGGTTGTGCCTGTTCGCACGGCGGCGGCAGCGCCTATAATGTTGCGCGTTTGTGTACTGTGCAGCGCTTTGCTGCCCGTTGGACCATGGGATGAGGAGGGGAGACATGCCACGTGCATTAATCAGCGTCCACGACAAGACCGACCTGATACCGTTTGCCACGACGCTGACGCAACTGGGGTGGGACATCGTTGCCAGTGGGGGCACTGAGCGCGCCCTGCGCGAGGCGGGTTTGCCGGTCACGCCGATTGAGCAGCTGACGCAGCTGCCAGAGATGTTGGGTGGGCGGGTCAAGACGCTGCATCCGGCCATACATGCCGGTATTTTGGTGCGTGACCGCGCTGAAGACCTTGCCGAACTGACCGCGCATGGCTATGCCCCGATCAACATGGTGGTGTGCAATCTGTATCCGTTTAGCGAGACGGTGGCCAAGCCGGACGTGTCGCTTCAGGATGCGATTGAGCAAATCGACATTGGCGGGGTGACGCTGATACGGGCGGCCGCCAAGAACTTTTTGAGCGTGGTGGTGGTGTGCGACACGGCGGATTATCGCCGGGTGGAGGCGGCGCTGAGGGCGTCGGGCGGGGTGGATATGGCTTTGCGCCGCGACCTTGCCATCAAGGCCTTTTTGCACACGCGGGATTATGACACTGCCATCCATGCCTATCTTCAGCGCTCGGCAGGAGTGGCGGCCACTGCCGAAGCGGGCGAGGAACTGCCGACCCAGCTGTCCATCTCGGTGCAGCGCGGCGAGGTACTGCGTTATGGCGAAAACCCGCATCAGGTGGCGGCCTATTACAGCGCCAACCCGTATGAAGGCCCGTTGGGCGGCACGTTGTTGAGCGGCAAGGCGCTGTCGTATACCAACATCCTTGATATTGATGCGGCGTGGCGCGCGGCCAGCAGTTTTGATGAGCCTTCGGTGGTGATTGTGAAGCACTTGACGCCGTGTGGGGTGGCGGTGGGGGCGACGCTGGCCGAGGCGTTCCCCAAGGCGTTGGCTTCTGACCCGCTGTCGGCCTTTGGGTGTGCCATGGCGGTTAATCGCACGGTGGATGAGGCGTTTGTCGAGTCGTTGGGCACATTGATGATTGATGACATCGCGGCGCCGGGTTTTACGCCCGGGGCGCTGGCGCTGCTGGGGTCTAAGCGCAAGAACTGCCGTCTGCTGCAAATCCCATACCCGTACAATGGGGTGGAGCTGGAGGTGCGCAGCGTGCACCGCGGCTTCCTCGTTCAGCGTGCGGATGTGGGTGACCCAGATGGCACATCGATGCGGGTGGTGACGCACCGTGCCCCCACGGACGCCGAGATGAAGGCGATGCGGTTTGCGTGGCGGGCGATGCAGCATGTGAAGAGCAACGCGATTGTGATTGCCGGCGAAGACGCGACCTATGGCATTGGCGGTGGGGTCACCAGCAGGGTGGATGCGGCGCGCCTAGCGGTGGCCAAGGCGGGTGAGCGCGCCAAAGGGGCGGTGATGGCCTCAGATGGCCTGATCCCGTTTGCGGATGGGCTGGAGGCGGTGGCACAGGCCGGCGTCACGGCGGTGATTCAGCCGGGCGGCAGCATCCGCGATGCTGAGGTGATTGAGGCCGCAAACCGCTACAACATCGCGATGGTGTTTACCGGCGTGCGCCACTTCCGCCATTAGACGTGTGGTGAGGCAGGGTAATCGCTTTAAAATCAGTAGGGGCGCATCGTGATGCGCCCGTGAAGCACCGCGATGCGCCCGTGAAGCATCGTGATGCGCCCGTGAAGCACCGCGATGCGCCCGTGACGTCGGGCAGTTCACGAACTGCCCCTACGACCAGAAAATTTGAAGCGATTGCCCTGTGTGGTGAGGGCACAGGCATTGACGCTGTGGCCGACCGCGTGATATGCTGTTGGGTGACAACACCATACTCCAGAGACCATGATGGGGAGGAGTAGGGGCTGGATTGACACTGCCAGAGAGTACAGGCCATCGGCTGAAAGCCTGTTCAGTGCGCTGCCCCCAAGGTCGCCCCGGAGTCTGCTGTCCTGAAGCGCTTGTGTGTGGGTAGGGGTGGCCGGGTGCGCCCGATAACGCGCGATTTGAGGGCCGCGGCGTTTGCTGCGGAATCAAGGTGGTACCGCGAACTTTGCCCGTTCGTCCTTGTGTGACGAGCGGGCTTTTTGTTGTTTGTGGGCGAGGAGTGCCTATGTCTGTCAGCAACGATACCACGGCGTTTTACGACTCGATTGCCGAGCATTACCCGATGTTTTTTCGGGATTGGGAGACACAGCTTGACCGCGAGGGGTTGAGCTTGCGCTCGATTTTCCGCAATAAGGGGGTGGAGCGCGTGTTGGACGCAGCTTGCGGCGCTGGCACGCAGGCGATTGGGCTGGCCAAGCTGGGGTTTTCGGTGGTGGCTTGTGACCCTTCGGCGGGGATGCTGAAGAAGGCACAGGAGATTGCCACGGACTATGGGGTGCTGGACAAACTGGAGTTTTACCGCGTCGATTTTGCGCATCTGCCCGAGGTGGTAAGCGGGCCGTTTGATGCGGTAGTGTGCAAGGGCAACGCCCTGCCCCATCTGCTGTTGGATGCCGAAATCGAGCAGGCTCTGCGTCATTTCTATCAGCTGCTGCGCCCGGGCGGCCTGCTGGTGATTGGGATGCGTGATTTTGGCCCGTTTATGGAGGATCGCCCAGAGTTTATCCCCGGGATGGCGCACAAGGACGAGGACAACAGCACGGAATTTATCACTTTTGACCTGTGGGAGTGGCATGACGGCCCGCCGGTGATTGCCACCCAGAACTTGTTTATCGTGCACGGGTCAGACAGGCGCGGGTTTGAGACGGTCAAGCGGCGGGTGCGCTATCGCCCGCTGTCCACTGACGAGGTGAAGGTGGTGCTGCTGGAGCAGGGGTTCGAGGAGGTGACCGATCAGCCCGACCGAACCGAGCGGGTTTTGGTGGCCCGCAAGCCCATTGGGGCGCATTCGTAGTCCATTTTGATAGGTGTGTACGCGCAAAGCAAGCAAAGGAGCTGCCGCGATGCCAAAAGCGATGCCCAAGAACTTTGATTTCAAAGAGGCCGAGGCCCGTTTGTATCAGCAGTGGGAAGAGGGAGGATGGTTTAAGCCCGAAGTGGCTTCACCCGATGCCGAACCCTTTGTGATTTCGATGCCACCGCCCAATATCACCGGCGCGCTGCATGTGGGCCACGCGCTGTTTTCGAGCCTAGAAGACGTGATGATTCGCTATGAACGGATGCGGGGTAAGGCGGCGCTGTGGGTGCCGGGCACAGACCATGCCAGCATCGCCACACAGCTGATTTTGGAACGTCAGCTGAAGGCCGAAGGGCTGACGCGGCAGGACTTGGGGCGTGAACAGTTTTTGGAGCGGGCGTGGCGCTGGAAGGCCGAGTCGGGTGGGATGATTACCCGTCAGCTGCGCCGGCTTGGGGCGTCGTGCGACTGGTCTCGCGAGCGGTTTACGATGGACGAGGGCCTATCTGAGGCGGTGCTGGATGTGTTTATCACGCTGCATCAGCAGGGGTTGGTGTATCGCGGGCCGCGTTTGGTCAACTGGTCGCCGGGCTTGCAGACGGCGGTGAGCGATGTGGAAGTGGAGCGCAGCGAAGAGACGGTGAAGCTGTACTTCTTCCGCTATCCGGTGGAGGGGGGCGAGCATATCCCTGTGGCCACCACGCGTCCCGAGACGATTTTGGGCGATACGGCGGTGTGTGTGCACCCCGAAGACCCGCGCTATCAGCACCTGATTGGCAAGACGGCCTATGTGCCGATGTTGAACCGTGCGATACCGGTGATTGCCGACAGCTATGTTGACCGCGAGTTCGGCACGGGGGCGCTGAAGATTACGCCCGCGCACGACTTTAATGACTGGACGATTGGGCAGAACCACAAGCTGGCGGTCGTCAATATCATGAACAAGGATGCGACGCTGAACGAGAATGCTGGGCCGTATGCTGGGCTGGATCGCTTTGAGGCGCGTAAGAAGCTGTGGGCCGATATGGAAGCGGCGGGCCTGACGATTGAGGTGAAAGATTACCCAACGGTCGTGCCGCGTGCCCAGCGCGGCGGCGAAATCATCGAGCCGCTGCTGTCTGACCAGTGGTTTGTGCGGATGCAGCCGCTGGCCGAGAAGGCGATGGCGGCAGTGCGTGATGGGCGCATCAAGTTTGTGCCAGAGCGCTTTGAGAAGGTGTTTTTCCATTGGATGGAGAACATCGAAGACTGGTGTGTCAGCCGCCAGCTGTGGTGGGGACATCGTATTCCGGCGTGGTATGGGCCAGACGGGCAAATCCATGTGGGCAAGACCCCGCCTGCTGGTGAGGGGTGGACGCCAGACGAGGACGTGCTGGACACGTGGTTTTCCTCGGGGTTGTGGCCGTTTAGCACGCTGGGTTGGCCGCAGCAGACGGCGGATATGGCGCGCTTTTATCCCACCAGCGTGATGGAGACCGGCTACGACATCCTGTTCTTTTGGGTGGCGCGCATGATGATGTTTGGCCTGTGGTTCACCGATCGAGCCCCGTTCCACACTGTGTATCTGCACGGGTTGGTGCGCGATAAGGTCGGGCGCAAAATCAGCAAGACCTATGGCAACGTGATTGACCCGCTGGACTTGATGGAGCGCTATGGCACAGACCCGCTGCGCTTTACGCTAGTGACCAGTGGGACGCCCGGCAACGACGTGAATCTTGACGAAAGCCGCATTGAGTCGGACTGGAAGTTTGTGAACAAAATCTGGCAGATGACCAATTTTGTCACCAGCGGCCTGCCGGATGACTTTGTGCCGGCGCTGCCCCCTGCCAGCGCGCTTGACCTGCCGTCGCGCTGGATTTTGAGCGCGCTGAACAAGCTGGTCGGCACGGTTCAACACTTGTTCGACATCTACCAGTTTGGCGAGGCGGGCCGGCAGATTCGCGCGTTCTTGTGGGACGAGTTTGCGGACTGGTACATCGAGGCCAGCAAGTATGCGCTGTATGGCGAAGATGCACAGGCCAAGGCCCAGACTCAGCAGGTGTTGTTCCATGTGTTGGAGACCTGTGTGCGGCTGCTGCACCCGTTTATGCCGTATGTGACGGAAGAAATCTGGTCCTATCTGCCCGGGCGCAGCGGGTTGTTGATTGTGGCGCCGTGGCCGGTGCGGGATGCTGCTTATGTCGATGACCGTGCCGAGGCGGATATGGATGTGCTGCGCGAGCTGATTCGCGGGGTGCGTAACCTGCGCTTGGACTACAACGTTGAACCGGCCAAAAAACTGACGGCGTTTATCGCGCCCGGCTCGCATGAGCAGAGCATCGGGGCGCATCGGTTCTTGTTTGCACGGCTGTGCAATGTGGCCGAGGTGTCGTTTGTGGAGCGTGCGCCCGACGAGTCTGCCTCGATGACGGTGAGTGATGCGGTCTTGTATCTGCCGCTGGCGGGCCTGATTGACTACAGCGCCGAAATCGAGCGGCTTGAGAAAGAGCAGGCGGCCTTGGCGCAGCGGATTGCCAAGAGCGAGGGGATGCTGGCCAACGAGGGCTTTACCGCGCGCGCCAAGCCAGAGGTTGTCCAGCGCGAGCGGGATTCGCTCAGCGAGATGAAAGCGACCTATAGCAAGAACGCCGAACGGCTAAATGAGATACAATCGAAGGCGAGATAGTCTGGGTTGGGGGTGAAGCGCCACAGTCAGGGTGACGTGAGCATGACGAGTTATGAAGAGACGCGGCGGCAGATACGCATTGCGGCAGTGCTGTTCCTCATCATTTTGCCGACGGGTGTCATTGGCTTCATGCTGATTGAGCGCTTGTCTCTGATTGATTCGGTGTGGATTACGGTGGTCACGCTGGCGACGGTGGGGTATGGGGATATCGTGCCCCAAACCGATGTTGGGCGGATTTTTACCATTGTGCTGCTGCTGACCGGCTTAGGCGCGTTTGCCTTTGCCGGTCAGGCGTTTTTGAGCCTGTTGTTCAGCCCCGAGTTGGTGCGTGCCCGTCAGCAGGCGCGCACCACGGCCATTGTGCGCAAACTTCGCAATCACTATGTGATTGTGGGAGAGGGTGATTTGGTCGATCAGACGGTGCAGTTTTTGGCACGGCGGGCGCGGATGCGCCACGATGCGCAGGCCCGTCAGGTCATCCAGCGCATTGATGGCTATCTGCCGCGCCGTTTGGCGGCACTGCCGGGCTTAAAGCAGATCCGTCTGTCTGTCTTTCGGCTGATTTTGAGCCGGCTGCGCCACACCACGCTGGCCGATTTGGTGGTGTGTGTGACGGAAGACCCGCAGTGCGCGGCGGACATCCGCCGGATGGGGATGCTGGTGATTGAGGGGGATTCGTCGGACGAGCGGGTATTGGCACTGTCGGGCATCGACCATGCGCAGGCCTTGATGGTGATGGATGACAGCGACATGGAGACGCTGTTGATTGTGCTGACGGCCAATACGCGCAATGCCGGCTTAATGGTAACGGCGGCGGTGCAAGACGAGTCCTTTTCGCCCAAGCTGATGCGTGCGGGGGCTAATCATGTCATCAGCCCTGCCGAGATTGCCGCGCAGTTCTTGAACAACCTGACGTTTCGGCCGGTGGTGAACGAGTTTTTCTCTTCCATCTTGTTTGAGCAGGAGGTAGGGGGATGGCATGTGCTGCAAATCTTTATGTATGACGATTCGCCGTGGTTGGGGCGCAAGGTGAGCGACTTGGACTTGCAGGGGCGTTTTGCTGGTGCGGGCCTGCTGGGGGTGCGCCGCAACGATGGCAGCTATGCCTATTCGTTTACGCCCGGGGATGTGTTTGAAGAGGACGAAGTGGTATTGGTGATGGCGCGGGAGGATGTGATACCGGCCATCTTGCGCGAGAGCCGGCCCAATCGGGTGTATCGGGGGTTGGGCAATACATGGCAGCGGTTGGTGACTGCCGAGCCGATGACTCGTGGAGCGGTGTCGATGACGATGTCGGCCTCGCAAGAGGCGGTCAATCAGCTGCGCAACCATTTTATTGTGTGTGCGGGCGGGGCGGTGGCGGATGGGGCGCTGCATCGTTTGGCCCCAGAGCGCCCGTTTGTGGTGATTTGTTGGGATGAGGTGCACAGTCAGATGCTGCTGGAGCGCGGCTTTCGGGTGGTGTATGGCCACCCGACCGATGATGATACCCTGCGGCGAGCTGGTATTGACCGTGCGCTGGCGATTATGGTGGCGATCGAGGATCGGGCCAGCAGTGTGATGACCACACTGACCAGTCGAACCCTGAGCAAGCGGGTACTCATCACCGCTACGGCAGAGACGGACGATATGGTGGCCAAGTTGTATCGGGCGGGGGCGGATCGAGTGATTAGCCCGTCGCAGATTGCGGCGCAGTTTTTGCTTTTGGCGACCACGCGCCCTGTGGTTAGCGATTTTATGAATTATGTTTTGTATAATCGTTCAACAGGGTTAGAGACGACTGAGCTGTACATCGAGGAGGACTCGCCTTGGGTGGGGCGCTCGATCGAGGCTTTGGACATTGGGCGTGATTATAACGCGCGCATCATTGGGGTGCGTATGCCAGATAACGGCCTTGTTTACAGCCCGGCGGAGTCTCATCTTATTCAACCCGGCCAAGTCGTCGTGGCGATTACGACGATGGACAAATCGGATGCGCTGCGCGAGTATGCTTATGGCGCGGCCCATCGGCGGCCCCAGACGCTGCGGACAGGGCCAAGGAGTTAGCGGCATTATCTTGGGTATATTCAAAACGAGAGGCATTGGCAATGGCTGAAAAAATTCTGGTAGTGGATGATGATGTTGAAAGCCTTAAGCTGATTGGCATGATGCTGAAGCGTCAGGGCTATGATGTGGTGATGGCTAACTCTGGCAATCAGGCCTTGATGAAGGCCGGTATCGAGAAGCCGCAGTTGGTCATCCTTGATGTGATGATGGCCGATATGGATGGTTATGAGGTGTGCCGCCGGATGCGTGGCAACCCCGAGACCCGTGCCATCCCCATCATCATGTTTACGGCCAAGACACTGATTGATGATAAGGTAGCTGGTTTTGAAGCCGGTGCAGACGACTATCTGACCAAGCCGACGCATCCGGCAGAGCTGGCATCGCGCATCAAGGCGGTGTTGGGGCGCAATGCCACGGTCAGCCAGCATGTTCGCCCGCAGGGGGTGGCCATTGGGGTGTTGGGCAGCAAGGGCGGTATTGGCACAACCACGGTGGCGGTGAATATGGCCACATCACTGGCACAGACCAAGCAGCGCCCGATTGTGGCCGACTTTCAGCTGGGGACGGGGGCGGTGGCAGCCCAGTTTGGTCTGACGGGCAAGCTGGACGGCATGGCGACAGTGCTTACCCGTCCGGTGGCCGAAATCCGTGGGCCGCTGGTGATGCAGCATTTGGTCAATCACACCACTGGCGTGCGTATTTTGGCCTCGTCTACCGATCCCAAGGAAGCCCACACCAAGTACCCGTTGGATGCGGCACTGGCCACGGTGAAGGCGCTGAAGAGCCTTGGCACGCACATTTTTTGTGACCTTGGCACGGGCTATACCGAGCTGACCGGCAAACTGCTGTCTTCGCTGGATAAGCTGGTGGTGTTGGTCGAGCCGATACCGATGGCGATGAGTGCTGCCGAGCACCTGTTGAGCGCCCTAAAGGCCGACTTTGAGAACAAGCCGATTTTGCTGGTGGTAGTCAATCGCAGCCCGTTGGCGCGCTACACCATCACGTGGACGGATGTGGAGGCGCGCCTTGGGCAGTCGGTGGCCGGTATGGTGTCTGCCGCGCCAGAGGTGGCTTATCAGGCGCTGGAGACCGGTCAGCCGATTGTGCTGCTGCAACCCAATGCTGTGGTCTCTAATCAGCTGATTAAACTGGCCCAAACTGTTCAATCTTAGGCAGACTTCTACTGCCGTGAGTCCTGACTATCAACGCGAGGCTTATGCGCCGTGACGACCTCTTTGGAACAAAAGCTTGACGCCTACCGGCGTATTCTGGACATCAGCAAACAACTTAACTCCACCCTAGAATACGGCGCCCTGCTTCAGCAGATTGTGGCGTCGGTGGTTGAGATTCTCAACGTCGAGGCGGCCTCGATCATGTTGCAAGACCCCGCCACGGGAGAGCTACGCTTTGAGATCGCATCCAATCTCAAGCCGCATGAGACCGAGCGCATTGCAGTGCCGCTCGACCGCAGCATCGCCGGTTGGATTTTTACGCACGGAGTGCCGCGCGTTATCGAGGATGTGACCAAAGACCCCAAGCACTATCGTCAGGTGGACAGCGCTACACAGTTTATCACGCGCAATCTGTTGGGTGTGCCGCTTAAGACCCACACCAAGGTGATCGGGGTGGTTCAGGCCTTGAATAAGCGCGGCGCAGAGAAATTCACCGGCGAAGACATCAGCCTGCTGACGGTGCTGGCATCGCAGGCAGGGGTGGCCATCGAGAATGCGCGCCTGTTTATGCAGAGCGACTTTATTGCCGAGATTGTGCACGAGCTGCGCACCCCGCTGGCGGCGCTGCGCGCCAGCACCGTGCTGTTGAAGCGCCCCGACCTGCCAGAAGAGAAGCGCAGTGAGGTGCATCAGCTGCTGGAGGAAGAGACCGAGCGGTTGATTTCGCTGACCTCTGACTTTTTGGATTTGGCGCGCTTGGAATCGGGGCGGGCCGAGATGGAGCGCCGTCCGGTGGATATTGCAGGGCTGGTGCGTGATTGTGTGACATTGGTCACCCCGCAGGCGGATGGCAAAGGCATCGAGATTTTTAACGAAGTGCCAGACGGCTTTGAGGCCAGCGGGGATAAAGCCAAGCTCAAGCAGGTGTTGCTGAACCTGTTGACCAACGCCATCAAATACAACCGGCCACAAGGGCAGGTGTTTATCACCGCCTATGTGAATGGGGCAGGCTATGTGCAGGTGGATGTGCGCGATACCGGCAACGGCATCCGACCGGAAAACCTACCCAATATGTTCCGCAAGTTCTACCGTGTGGCCGATACGGCCAGCAGTGTGCAAGGGACGGGGCTTGGCCTTGCCATCTGCAAGCACATCATCGAAGCGCACGGCGGTAGCATCTGGCTAGAGAGTGTGGTTGGCGAAGGCTCGGTCTTTTCTTTCACGCTGCCGGTGGTTTAGGCCTGCAACAGGATTTTGAGTGCGCCGGGCTGTGCAGCGATCTGCATGGCCTCGAGCGCGTTGGCCAGCGGATAGGTGGCCTGTATTAGCGAGTCGGTATCGATGAGTCCGGCTTGCAGAGCGCGCAGCGCGCTCTGGAACGGGCCGCATCGACTGCCAATCACGCGGATTTCGTCAATCACCACGCGGGTTAGGTCGGCTTGTGGCAGGCCGACATAGGTGCTTTTGAGCACCAGTGTGCCGCGTGGGCGCAGCAAACCCAGCGCTGCCGAAAAGCCCTCAGATGTGCCGGTGCAGTCCACCACGACATCGGCGCGATTGGCCGGCAGGTCAGTCAGCGAGACCGCTTCGATGCCCCAGCGGTCAAGCAGGCGGGCGGGGTGGGGTCGGCGCACCACGACGCGCACCCTTGCACCGGTCAGACGCAGGACTTGAGCGCACAGCAGGCCCAGCTTGCCCGCGCCGATGAGGACGACCTCATCACGCGGGGAGATGGCCGCAGCCTCGAGGATTTGGAAGGCGGCGGCCAGCGGCTCGACAAACACGGCCTGTGCGTCACCGATGCTGTCTGGCACGCGGTGCAGCACCGAGGTGTGCAGGGCCAGATATTCGGCAAACGCGCCGTCATGCCCGCGCAGGCCGACCGTGCTGCGTGTGCGGCATTGGCTGGGGATGCCCCGACGGCATTGATCGCATTCCCCGCAGGCCACGTTGATTTCCCCGACGACGCGCGCCCCCACCCACTCTGATGGCCCGCTGACGACTTCCCCGACGAATTCGTGCCCCAAGACACCCCGAAAGTGCATGTATCCTTTGACCAGTTCTAGGTCGGTATTGCAGATGCCGGCCTGCCGTATTTTGAGCAGGGCCTGCTGCGGGGTGGGGGTGGGTGTTGGCCAGCTTTCGGTATAGCACAGTCCTTCGTCAGTGAGAGCGAGGGCGCGCATTGGGGGTTATACCTCGTTGTCTTCGGTGGGCGGTGGGGGCGGCAGCAGATTGCCGATGTTGGACAGGAACGGGATTTCGCCCTTTTCCCACGCCACTAGCAGGGGTACGGCGGTGAAGATGGAGGAATAGGTGCCAGACAGCAGTCCGATGAACAAGATGGCGATGAACTGTTTGATGGTCTCGCCGCCGAACAGCAAGATGGCAGCCATCACAAAAAAGGCGTTGAGCTGGGTGGCCAATGAGCGGTGGATGGTCTCCCAGATGGAACGGTTGACAATGGTCTCGTAGGGTTCGCCGAGGTGGATGGGGATGTTCTCGCGGATGCGGTCGAACAGCACGATCGAGTCTTGCACCGAATAGGCGAGGATGGTGAGGACGGCGGTGAGGAACAGCGCATCGACCTCCCAGCCCAGCAGCAGGCCGGTCAGCGAGGCCACACCCATCACCACCAGCACATCGTGAATCATGGCGGCGATGGCGCTGAGGCCATAGCGCAGCGCCTTGGGCACGGTGCGGAAGGCGATGATGATGAAAAACGTCACGATGGCGCTGGCGGCCAGCACGGCAAAGAAGGCGGCGCGGGCTACTTCTGCGCCGATGGTTTCGCTGACGCGCTCGATTTGCGTGCGTTCGCGGTCAAGCGGGCTGATGGCGTTGAGGGCGTCTAGCACGCGCTCGGTCTGTTCTTGCTCTAGGAACGAGCCGCGCACCGACCAGCGCTCGCTGCCGTCATCGAGGCGCAGGCGCTGCACGGTGAGGCTGCGGTCGTCGTAGGGGGCAAAGGCCTCGCGGATTTGCCCTTCGGTGATGCCGGTTTCGGCGAAGGCAAGGTCATAGATGCTGCCGCCGACGAAATCGATGCTGAGTCGGAAGGGCGCGCCGGTGGTCGCCGTGCTGTAAATCATGGCGATGAGGCCCGGAAGGATAACTGCCGCCGAAATCAGGAAGAACCAGCGGCGCTTTTCGACAAGATTGAACATAGGGGGTGCGCTCTCCGGTGTGCGTTAGATGCCCATCAGCCATTTTTTCTCGCTCAGGGGTTTTTGCAACCACGAGGCGAAAATATACAGAAACGTGCGGGTGACGATGACCGCTGTGAACAGGTTGATGACGAGGCCGATAATCAGGGTGATGGCAAACCCGCTGACCGCACTCGCCCCCGGCGTCTGTCCGAAGAAGAACAGAATTATACAGATGATGATGGTGGAGATGTTCGAGTCGCGGATGCTGCCCCATGCGCGGTTGAAGCCAAGGTCTAGGGCCGTACCCAGCGGCTTGCCGGCGCGCAGCTCTTCTTTGATGCGTTCAAAGATGAGGATGTTGCCGTCTACGGCTGTGCCGATGGAGATGAGGAAGCCGGTGATGGCCGGCAGGGTGATGGTGACCGGTATCAGCTTGTAGGCGGCGAAGTTGAGCAGCGCAAACACAATCAGCGCGATGTCGGCGGCGGCGCCGGGCACGCGATAGTAGGTTAGCATAAACATCAGTACCACCAGCACACCGATGATGCCGGCGCGGATGCTGAGAGCCACCGACTCTTGGCCAAGGGTCGCGCCGACGTCGGAGGCGGCTTCTTCGCGCAGGGGGATAGGGAGTGCGCCGGAGCGCAGCTGTAGGGCAAGGGTGTTTGCTTCTTCTTGCGAGAATTTGCCTTCGATGATGAAGCGTGATCCCAGCTGGGCTTGAATGGTCGGGGCAGAGATGACTTCACTGTCGAGGACGATGGCCATCGGCTGGCCGATGCGCGCGCCGGTGAAGGCCGAAAACTGGTTGGCGGCGGCGTCGTTGAGTTCTACGCTGATATAGAACGAGTTGGTTTGCGGGTCGAATTGTGCGGCGGCGCTGCGTAGTTCTGCGCCGGTCATGATGGTGGTGAAGGGCTGGCCGTTGTCTGGGCGGCGCAGGAGATCGGCGGGGGCTTGTTCGCCGCGGGCGCGCAGCAGGCGGTTTTGCTCGTCGGTCAGGATGCGTGCGCCATCAAGGCTGCGTACGTTGGGGATATAGGCAAAATCGACGAATTCGAGCAGGGCGGTGGCTTTGATGGTTTCGACAGCGCGGCGCTTGTCGGTGACGCCCGGCAGCTCCACGAGGATGCGATTGCTGCCCTGCACCTGTACGGTGGCTTCGGTGAGGCCGAGGCCGTTGACGCGCTTATTGACGTTTTCTGCGGCGCGTTGTAGGTCTTCGGCGGTGAACGAGCCGGGCGGCAGCTGCGCCTCGAGCAGCACACGCACGCCGCCGACGAGGTCGAGGCCGAGGCGCTGCTGTACCACGAGGTTCAGCTCGCCGTCGTTGTCCCAATCGATGCCGGTGGTGTCTGGCAGGCTGACCCAGACACAGAACGCGGTCAGCAGTGTGATGATGACCAGCCAGCGGTAATGTCTTGCCATTGTACCCCCGAAAGATGAATGAACTCGGCGCAAAAACGAAGGAGAACGCAGGTTGGCTGCACAGGTGGAATTTAGGGCTGGGCTTCGCCGGTGGTCTCTGGCTCTTTGATGGCCATCTGCACGTTGCGGGCCAGCTCTTCTGGGTCAAAGGCTTGCAGCAGCGACGCGGTGACCGCGCGCACGCGCAGGCCGGGGGCCAGCTCGACGATGGCGATGCCTTCGTCGCCGCGAATCTCGATCACCTTGCCGATGATCCCGCCCGCGGTGATGACTTCGTCACCCTCGGCGAGCGTGCGGACGAACTTTTGGCGTTTGCTGAATTCGTACTGCTTGGGATAGACCACCAGCGACCAGTATGCACCCAGCGCCAGCAGTAGGACAACGGTGAGGATGACGAAATCCATAACACTGTACCTTAACCCTGTAAACGCCTAGCATCATACCCCTGTTGGCGGGGTGTGACAACGGGCAACGGGCCGAAATGGGTGTGAGGGAGTCGGGCTTGAAAGACGGGGAAAGATGTGGTACGATACTTACCATACGCGCGCACGCCACCGTAGCTCAACGGCAGAGCATTCGCTTCGTAAGCGACAGGTTAAGGGTTCAAATCCCTTCGGTGGCTTTGGATACAGCCTGCAAACTTTGATTGTTTGCGGGCTTTTTTGCAGCATGGAGGCGGATGTTGCGATGGAAACCCCGGGGCTAGATCGTCCGTTTACGATTGGTGTGGCGGGTGGGACGGGCAGCGGCAAGACCACCGCTGCGCAGGAGATTATTGAGCGGGTGGGCAGCGACAAAATCGCGTATCTGCCGCACGATGCCTATTATAAAGACCTGCGCCATCTGCCGCGCAACCAGCGTTCGACCATCAACTTCGACCATCCCGATTCGTTGGACAACGAGCTGATGATCCGTCATCTACGCCAGCTTCAGGCGTGGGAGGGGGTGGACATCCCGATTTATGACTTCACCAATGACACGCGCACAGGGCAGACCATCCGTGTAGAGCCGAACCCGATCATCCTTGTTGAGGGGATTTTGATTTTTGGCGAGCCAGAGCTGCGCAAGCTGTTGGACTTTAAGATTTTTGTGGATACCGATGCCGACATCCGCTTTATTCGCCGCTTGCAGCGCGACACCAAAGAGCGTGGGCGCACGTTGGACAGCGTGGTCAACCAGTATCTGACGACGGTGCGCCCGATGCATATGGAGTTTGTCGAGCCGAGCCGGCGCTACGCCGACATCATCATCCCCGAGATGGTGTATAATCATCCTGCCATCGACATGGTGGCAGACCGCATCCGCATGTTGATGCTGCGGCGGGCGGGGGGGCGCTGAGCCTGCAAGCTGAGTCGCGCGTAAATAAACACGCACAAGCCGGTGAGAAACCGACTTTTTGGGGTAAACACCGTGTTACACTAATCTTGAACCGGTATGTGCAATGCCGGCGCGTGCCGCGTGTTTTTCTCAACTAGGTGCATTTTATATGACGCGTGATATGTGGCTTCAGCTCACCAACATCCTGTCGTGGAGTGGGGTGATTGCGTTCAATTTCATC
>DAOUCZ010000135.1:0-26141 GCA_034431675.1 Anaerolineae bacterium
CTGTTCTTCTCTGCCCTGACCGACAGTCAGGTGCTGGCGGCCTTCCTCAGCGTGGCGGCGCTCACCCTGCTGTATCTGGGCGAGGCGGCCGGCCAGATTGTGGCCAACCTCGACCTTGCCGCGCTGATTCGCACGCTGGCGCTGCCGGCCCATTATAACGGCTCGTTTGCGGTCGGCCTGCTGCGCTTTGAAGACCTTGTGTTCTTCTGTGGGGTGATTGTGGTGATGCTGTATGGGGCGCTGCGCGCGCTGGAGGCCCGCCGCAGCGGCGGGGTGTCGTGGCAGGCGCGCGGGCTGCGGGCGATGGCGGCCACATGGGGCGGGGCGGCGCTGCTGCTGGTGCTGGTCGGCGGGGTGTATGTGTCGGCCGCTAATGCGGCCATCACGCTGGACATGACCGAGAGCCGCCAGTACTCCCTCTCGCGCGAGACGCAGACCGTGCTGCGGCGCGTGGTTGAGCAGGGGCGCGAAATCCGCATCACCGGCTTTTACAGCGCCAATGCGCTGGGCTATCGCCAGCTGGACGACGCCATCGCCCGCTTGTATGAGGCCGAAACCGATGGGCTGATTTCGCGCCGCTATTATGATCCCAACGAAAACCGCGCGTTCTCTGAGCGTTTCAACTTGCAAATCGACGGTGAGCTGTTCGTCAGCTATCTGGATGAGAACGGCGAGGTGGACTTTAACACCGTGCGGCGCGTGACCGCCGAGAACAGCCAAGAGCGCAACCTGACCAACGCCATCCTGCGCCTGCTGGACATCAACCGCTTTGAGGTCGGGTTTGAGATTGGCAGCAGCGACCTGAACCCCGACGATGTCAGCAGCAGCGGCTATTCGGCCATTATCGACGGGCTGGAGGCCAACGGCATCCGCACGCGCGGCCTCAGCCTTGACCAGATTGGGGCGGCGGGCAGCGATGTGCCTGCCGAGGTCAGCACGCTGGTGATGCTGCAAATGCGTCAGCCGCTCACGTCGGGCGGCCTTGCGGCCCTAGACCGTTATCTGAAGCGGGGCGGGCGGGTCTTCATCTTTGCCGATGCGGACTATGGGCCGACCCCGTTCTTGAGCGAGGCCGACCCGCTGAACGCGTATTTGTGGGACAACTTTGGCATCAAGATGCTGGACGCGGTGGTGATTGACGCCATCTCGAACGCCGGCACGGAACTCGACATCCTGAGCTATGCGGTCTCTGACGGGTCGAGCATCACCGCGCGCATGAACGACACCAACAATCCGCAGTCGCGGGCGCTGTTCCGCGTGGCGCGGGCGGTGCAAATCAACCCCGACCCGCCGGTGCAAAACGGGATGGTGGTGGCCACCTCGCCGCAGAGCTACGGTGAGCGCAACCTTGCCCTGCTCAGCCAGTCCAACCGCTATACCTTCGACGTGCGCGAGGACATCGCCGGCCCGCTGAACGTGGCGGCGTGGGCCAACGATACCCGCACCGGCGCGCGCATCGTGCTGGTGGGCGACAGCAACTTTGTCACCAACGGCCTGATTGCCAACCCCGAAGGCAACGGCATCCTGTTCACCGACGCCATCACATGGCTGACCGGCTTTGGCGAGAGCGTGGTGTTTGCCCCGCAGGCGCGCACCAGCAACCTACCGGTGGTGTTTATCAGCACCCAAGACCTCGACACCATTGCGCTGCTGACCTCGGTCATCCTGCCGCTGCTGGTGGTGGTGGGCGGGTTGGGTCAGCGCTGGTGGCGTGCCCGCCGATAAGGGTGGGTCAGTGTTTGTATTGGATGAATTGGATGACGAGGGAGCAGCGATGACCGTTCGACCTCATGTGACCATCTATACCGACGGCGGCTGTCAGCCCAACCCGGGCGCAGGCGGTTGGGCCGCCCTGCTGTTGAGCGACGGGCATCAGCGCGAGCTGTCGGGCGGCCACCCCGATACCACCAACAACCAGATGGAGCTGCTGGCGGCCATCCATGCGCTGGAGGCGCTGCGTCAGCCGTGTGATGTCACCTTGTATACCGACAGCGAATACCTCAAAAACGGCATCACCACATGGATGAAGGGCTGGAAGAAGAACGGCTGGAAGACCGCCGACAAAAAGCCGGTCAAAAACCGCGCGCTGTGGGAGCGCCTTGATGCCGCTTTGCAGCGCCACACCGTGCGCTGGGAGTGGGTGAAGGGGCACGCCGGCCACGAGTTCAATGAGCGGGTGGACGTCATGGCCACCGCCGCGCGTGAGGCGGTGCGCGCCGGTCAGCTGCCGCCCACCCCACTTTCTCATCAAACACCCAAGCAAGACCCCTTGCTTTAGGTCGACCACACCGTTTACCTTAGGCGCACCATCGCAACGCTTATCCAAGGACTGGGTTCATCACCATGACCGACACCCCCGACACCGTCGATAAGACCGCCGTCACCCGCGCCCCGATCCACGACCTGCTGGCGCGCCGTCACAGCAGCCGTGCCTTCAGCGATCGGCCTGTCTCGCCCGAGATTGTGCTCAGCCTGATGGAAGCGGCCCGCTGGTCAGCCTCAAGCAACAACGAACAGCCGTGGCGCTTCATCGTGGCCACCCGTGATGACCCCGAGGCGCATCAGCAGATGCTGTCGTGCGTCAACCCGAGCAATCAGCGGTGGGCGCCGCCGGCATGGGTGCTGATGATTGGCATCGCGCGCGACTCGTTTGATGTGGATGGCAACCCGCCCAACCGTTTTTCGGCCTATGACACCGGTCAGGCGGTGCAGAACATGGTGGTTCAGGCCACTGCCCACGGCCTCAACGTCCGCCAGATGGGCGGCATTTTGCCAGAGCGCATCCGCGAGCTGTATCAAGTGCCCGAGGGCTATACCATCATGGCCGGCCTGGCCATCGGTTACCCGGGCGACCCCGACCAGCTGGTCTCGCCCCTCAAGGAGCGCGAAGCCCTGCCGCGCACCCGCAAACCGCTCAGCGCGCTGTTCTTTGGCGGCAGCTTTGGCCAGAGCCACCCGCTGGCGGATGCCGATGAGCAACCGTAGGGCATGAGTCTCAGATGAGTCTGGTCAGGACTAACGGGTGTGCCTACAATAACAGCCATTCCCGTTTGTGAAACAAGGCACATTTCACATGACTCACTCCCAAACCTATCTGATTACCGGCGGCGCCGGCTTTTTGGGCATCAACATGGTGCGCCATCTGCTGGCGCGCGGCCACCGCGTGGTTTCGCTGGACATCGCGCCGTTTGACTACCCCGAAAAGGGCCAGATTACCGAGATCATCGGCGACATCCGCAACCGCGCCGATGTGGACAAGGCCATGCAGGGCGTGGACATCGTCATCCACACCGCGGCGGCTCTGCCGCTGTATAAGCCCGAGGACATCTACAGCACCGACATCGACGGCACGCGCACGGTGATTGAGAGCGCCAAGCAGCACGGGGTGCAGCGCTTCATCCACATCTCGTCCACGGCGGTCTACGGCATCCCCGACCATCACCCCCTGCGCGAGGATGACAAGCTGGACGGCGTTGGGCCATATGGCAAGGCCAAAATCGCGGCCGAGAACGTCTGCCTTGAATATCGCAATCAGGGCATGATTGTGCCGATTATCCGCCCCAAGTCGTTTATCGGGCCAGAGCGACTGGGCGTGTTTGCCCTGTTCTATGACTGGGCCAAGGACGGCCACGGCTTCCCGATGTTGGGCAGCGGCAACAACCGCTATCAGCTGCTGGATGTGGAAGACCTGTGCGACGCGATTTATCTGTGCGCCACCCTGCCGGCAGAGCAGGCCAACGACACGTTCAACATCGGGGCGAAGGTCTTTACCACCATGAAGGAAGACTATCAGGCGGTGCTGGACTATGCCGGCTTTGGCAAGAAAATCGTCGGGCTGCCGGCTGCCCCCGCCATCTGGACGCTGCGCATCCTCGAGGCGCTGCGCCTGTCGCCGCTGTATAAATGGGTGTACGAGACCGCCAGCAAGGACTCGTTCGTCAGCATTGAACGCGCCGAGAAAAAGCTGGGCTATGCCCCCAAGTTCAGCAACAAAGACGCCCTCATCCGCAACTATCAGTGGTATATCGACAACCTGAACAAGTTCCAGAACACCAGCGGGGTCAGCCACCGCGTGCCATGGAAGCAGGGGATTTTGGGCATCGCCAAAAAGTTCTTCTAGGCCGCTGACCGGTATCCCTCAGCCCCCTTCTTTATCAATCAAGAAGGGGGTTTTTGTGTGGCGGGGCGTTTTTATCCCAACACTTATTACAGTTTTCATTGCTGCGCTTTATGTTATTCGCAAAAACCCAGAAATGGCAGCGCGTTTCGCCTCAGAATCAAGGGTCAAGCGCCACAGGTGACAAATTTGGAATGTGTGGGGGTTGTTGACAAGAATCGCGCATCCGCTTATGGTTGTCTTATACAGACCGTTCACAGGCTTAAGTGGTTGTTAAGCTTTGACCAACATGCTGTGATAGGAGGACATCCTCATGACCCCAAACCTTGCCCTGCCCGACATCGATCGGGTTTATATTGAACGCCACATCGACAGCCCGCACGCTTGTGATGTGCTGGTGCGGATGACCGACGGCACGATTTATACCTGCCTGTTCGTCACGCTCACGCATCTGCGCCGCCAGATGGAGATGAACCGCATCATGCTGCAGCAGGTGGAATGTGCCGTGCCGGCGCGCTTTGCCGCGCTGGACACCCCGCATATGCTGGTGGAGGCGCTCGATAAGGACACTATCGAGGACGCCATCGACAACCTGCTGGCGCTGGACATGTTCGAGACCATGTTCACCCGCGTGACCGAGCTGCCCAGCGAAGACGTGGCAGAAGGCAAGCGCCGCGCCAAGCGCGACACTACCCGCACCACGCAAGAGGTGGCTGCGGTGGTCTTGTCGGACGTGCTGGTGGTAACGGGCTAAACGGCAGCTGCGCTGCCCACGGGCGCAGGCGTTTATAGGCCGTTAACGCGCCCTCTGTCCCCCCATAGAACGGTTCTTTGCGCACAGACGCGACCCACAGCAGGCCAACCTGTTGGCTTGTGGTGGACTCGCGTCTGTGCGTTTTGTATCATTATCCGTGCAACTCGTCAGGAGAAAGCACCCGCATGTCCCAAAGCTACGAAGCCAGTCAACTGTATAAGATTCGACATTCTGCCGCGCACATCATGGCACAAGCCATGCTCGAGCGCTTTCCCGAGGCGCACATCGCCATCGGCCCGCCGATTGAGGACGGGTTTTATTATGACTTTGCGCTGCCCCGCCCGATTACCGATGAGGACATCGCGTGGGTCGAGGCGCGCATGAAGGCCATCATCGCCGGCCAGCACGACTTTGTCACCCGCGAGGTGAGCGTGGTCGAAGCGCTTGACCTGTTCGCCGATCAGCCGTTCAAGGTTGAGCTGATTAACGACCTTGTCAATGGGCGCACCGACGAAAACGGCGGCGAAATCCAAGCCCCGGCCAGCAAGCTGACAGTCTATACGCAGGATACGTTTACCGACCTGTGCCGTGGGCCGCACGTGGCCAACACGCGCGAGATTAACCCCGACGCGGTCAAAATCGCCATCCGTCCGCCGGCGGGGGCGTATTGGCGCGGCGATGAAGACCGCCAGCAGCTCACGCGCATCTATGGCACGGCGTGGGAGACGCCAGAGCAGTTGGCCGAGTATCTGCACCGCCTCGAAGAGGCCAAGCGCCGCGACCACCGCCACTTGGGCGAAAAGCTCGGCCTGTTTGTGATTGACCCGCTGGTGGGCAAAGGCCTGCCGCTGTGGCTGCCCAAGGGCGCAATCCTGCGTGACACGCTGGAGCGCTGGCTGCGCTCGATTCAGCTGGACGCCGGCTATCTGCCGGTGACCACCCCGCACATCGGCAACCTTGACCTATACAAGACCTCTGGCCACTACCCGTACTATAAAGACAGCCAGTACGCCCCGATTGATGTGGACGGCGAGCTGTATCTGCTCAAGCCGATGAACTGCCCGCACCACATCATGATTTATCGCAGTCAGATGCACTCGTTTCGCGATTTGCCGCTGCGCTATGCCGAATTCGGCACGGTCTACCGCTACGAGAAATCGGGGCAGCTGCACGGCCTAACGCGCGTGCGCGGCTTCACGGTGGACGATGCGCACTTGTTCGTCACGCCCGAGCAGTTGGATGACGAGTTCGTCGGCGTCGTGCAGATGGCGCAGCAGGTGTTTGCTGCCCTCGGCCTGACCGAGTTCCGCGCGCGCATCGGCATCCGTGACCCCAAGAGCGATAAGTTCGTGGGCAGTGATGAGCTGTGGGAGCGCGCCACCAACGCCATCATCCGCGCCTGCGATAAGCTGGGCTTTCAGTACACCATCGAAGAGGGCGAGGCGGCCTTTTATGGCCCGAAGCTCGACCTTGTGTTCCGCGATGCGCTCAAGCGCGACTGGCAGCTGGGCACGGTGCAGGTTGACCCGAACCTGCCGGAGCGCTTCGAGCTGGAATACGTGGCCAGCGACGGCACGCGCCAGCGCCCACTGATGATTCACCGCGCCATGTTCGGCAGTATCGAGCGCTTCTGCGGCATCTTGATTGAGCACTTTGCCGGCGCATTTCCGGCGTGGCTGTCGCCGGTGCAGGTGGTGTTGATCCCGATTGCCGACCGGCACATCGAGTTCCTCCAGACGGTGGCGGCCCGCCTGAAAGCGCTGGGCATCCGCGTTCAGGTGGATACCAGCAACAACCGCATGGGGGCAAAAATCGCCATCGCGCGCGAGCAGCACATCCCCTATATGCTGATTGCCGGCGACCGCGACGTGCAGGCCAACGCGGTCAGTATGCGCCTGCGCACCGATGAAGACCTCGGTCAGATGTCGGTGGATGACGCGGTGGCGCACATCCAGCGCGTGGTCAGCAGCCACTCGCTCGACCTGAAGTAAAGCGCCCCTCATCCCCCCAACCCCCTTCTCCCACACTGCGTGAGGAGAAGGGGGCTTTTTTGTGTGCGGGTGAGGTGTGCAAAACTGCTGCTTGACTCGATAGTATGGTATAGGGTTTAGACTGTAGGTCTATCCTAGACACGGAGATACCCCTTATGCGAATCGGGCAAGTGGCACGCCAGACCGGCGTCAGTGTCCAAACCATCCGCCTATGCGAATCACAAGGCCTGATTGCGGCGGCGGAGCGCCTGCCGTCTGGCTACCGCGAGTATCCCCCGCGGTGATTGACGATGTGTGCGCGGTGCGGCAGGGGCAGCGCTTGGGCTTCACCCTTGCCGAGATGCGCGACTTCATCGCGCTTCAGCAGTCCCCGATGCGCACGCACGCCGCGCTGGCGCAGTTTATCGCCGAAAAGCGCGCCCAGCTCGATGCCCGCATCACGCAGATGATGGCCTTTCGCGATGCGCTTGACCAGCTGGCCAGCGCCGATTATGACTGGAATGCCGCGTCGGTCTATCTGATTGTGCTTGCCTTGCGCTGATAACCGTGCCCAATCTGGTGTTGGGCAGCTTTGGCCTGCCGCCGACCGATGAGGTGTGGGTGCGGATGCTGGGGATGATGACGTTTTTCTTTGGGGTGGTGCAGAGCCAGATGGCGCGCGAGGAGCTGTGCCGCTTCTTTGTGCTGTCGGTGGTGCTGCGCTTTTCGGGGGTGGGGTTTGTGGCCGCCTTTGTGTTGACTGGTTTGGCACAGCCGGCCTTTGTGCTGATTGCGACGGTGGATGTGGTGGGCGCGTGCTGGACGCTGTGGGCGCTGCGCCAGCAAACCGCCAGCCCCATCACGCGATAATTTGTGCTACGCTAGGGGGGTGCATCCTGCTGGAGAGACCCCCGCCAATGTCCCTCGAATTTAACAAACTGTTCGACCAAGTGCAGCGCATGGGCGAGATGCTCACCCATCTCGACTTTGACCTGAGCGACAAGCTGGCGCTGGCCAAGCAGCGCTTTTATCAAGCGGGCGACCTCGACGCGATCCGGGCCAAAATCCGCGTGGTGCGCGGGCCAGAGGTCAGCGGGTATCGCGGGGCTGCCCCGCTCGATTTGCCGGATGCCGATCCGGTCAACCGCGTGGTGGACGCGCCGTCCACGCCCGCTGCTGCTACCCTGATTGCCGCGGACGGCTCACAGGTGTACCCGCATGAGCAGTCGCCGGTGCATTATTATCTGCTCAACATCGCCACCTTCACCTATTATCACGGTTATGACCACACACCCGTGCCGCAGACCTTTCCACAGCTGGCCTATCACAAGTCGCTGGTGCACGACAACAACCGTCAGCTGGTCGGGGCGCGCACCATTGACGCGCGCCGCACCGTGGCCGAGATGCAGCGGCTGGCCGCGCAGGCGTGGGAGCAGTATCGCGGGGGCGCGCCGCGCCCGCTGGTCACGCTCTACGACAACCACCTGCTGTTTTGGGCCAATGCCGATGTGGTGGATGCTGGCCAGATTTTGCGCGATTATCAGGTGGCGTTGGGCCAACTGTATGATGCCGGCGCGCTGCTGTGCGGCTATATCGATTCGCCCAGCCGCAGCCGCACCGTGCTGCGCCTGCTGTATCTGAACAGCCTGAAGGATGAGGCCGAAATCATCGAAAAGCAAAAACTGCTGGAGACCGGCGGTGACCTTGAAGGCCTGCGCGATGTGCACTTGTTCAACGCAGTGCTTCAGCCCGGGCAGCGCAGCGCCATCCTTGTGCCCAATTCGCCGCGCAACCTCGATTATCGGCAGTTTAACGCCAGCCTCGAAATCGCGTTCTTCTATGTCAAGGTCTACAACGGCTATCAGGATGCGATTGCGCGGGTGGACATCCCGATGTGGGTGGCGCGCGATGCGGCGGCGGTGGATACCCTGCACGGGCTGCTGCTGGAGCAGTGTCGGATGCAGGGGCGCACGCCTTATCCGTATGCGCTGGCGCGCGCCGACGAGCTGGCGGTGGTGACCAGCAAGGACAAGAAGAAGCTGGAAGAGTTAATCCGGCTGGAACTGCGCAAGCTGGGGGTGCAGCCGGGCAGTTTGTCGCCCAAGGCGGCCAGCAAGCGCGCCGCGCGCAGCGACAAGCGCGCCTATCCGCCTGCGCCGCCGGCCAAGCCGCAGCCGTTCTAGGCGGTGGGGTCGCCGGCAGGGGGGCTGGAGAGGGCTTCGGCCTCAAGGCGCAAAATGGCGTCGGCCACCGCCTCGATGGCGACGTTTTGCTTGCGATACAGGGTGGCATCGGCCATGTATAGGCGGTTGGCGGCGTCGCGCACGCGCAGCTTTTTGATGTAGCGCAGCTCGATGACATTGTAAATCAGCCATTCTTGGCTGCGCCAATCGCGCTCGCCGGCGGGGCGCAGGGTGTCGATGGCGCGGTCGAGCAGCGCGCGCAGGGCACGCACGGGCTGACCGCCGTTCTCGGCCATCAGCTGGCGCACCACGCTCAACTCCAGCAGGCGGCTCTGGGTCAGGCCCGGGCCGCCATAATAATGGCGCAGGGCGGCCTGCACCTGCTCGATGACGTGGTCACGGTCGGGCAGGGCGGCCAGCACAGCGGGGTCGAGCAGCAGGCGGGCCGGATCGGTCGGCAGAGTGCCGTTGAGGCGCGGGGCTTCAAACTCGACCTCGGCGGCGCTGCGGCGCGATTGGGTGAACTGCGGCAGCAGGCCCTCCAGCGCGCTCATCACCTCGCTTTGCAGCAGCATATCGTCGAGCGTGCGGGCGGCGCGGCGGCGCAGGCGCGCCAAAACGGCCATCTCTTCGGCAGACGGCACGGCGTCGGGCGTTGGGGCTTTGATGCCCAGCACCCCAATCAGCTGGCCCGTGCCCGCTGCGCCGCGCTGACCAATCAGCGGCAGCAGCCAAAAGCCCATCCAGTCGTGCGGCTTGTTGATGGAGGCGGTCTTGACCGAGGCCAGCTCGTTGAGCAGGTCGGCGGGGCGTGTTTCGACGGCGTGACCCTCGCCGGTGGCGCGCACCACCTCGCTGGTGGCGTCGCCAATCATGGCCACAAACGCGCCCGAGGCCCGCAGCAGGTTGCGCGCCTGTGCCAGCGTGCCCTCCAGCAGGTTGAGCAGGTCGCTGCGGGTGAGCAGCTGGCGGTTGAGCTGTTGAATCTTGACGTATTGGTCTTCTTCGTCGCCATAAATCAGCACGCGGTCGAGGAACGGCAGCAGCAGCAAATCGACCATCCACAGCCAAAACAGCACCACCGAGACGGTGGCAAACACCATAAATTCTTCGCCCGGCAGGGCCATGATGCGCGTGGCGCGGCGCGTAAAGAAGATCGTCCCGACGATTAAAAAGCCGGTGACCGGCCCGCGCAGCATAAAGCGCAGCAGCTCTGACTTCACGGCGCGGTCGGGCAGGCTCGAGCCAAAGAACGACAGCGGATAGGCCAGAAACATCAGCATCAGGATGACGAACACGTTGCCGACAATCAACATAATTAGGGCGGGGGTGGTGAATTCGCCGCCCGGCACAAAAAAGTTGCTGAACGGGAACACCCCCAGCACCGGCGTGAGCAGCGCAATCTCCAGATATAGCATCCGCCGGCGGGTGCTGCGCGTCAGGCAGCGCTGGCGCGCCCGCTCGACGTTAATCAGGGCAAAGCCGCACGCCATCACCATATACAGCAGGTACACGCCCATTACTGGCGCGGCGCGCAGGGCGGGCCGCCCGCCGCTGTCCACCGGCATCACCAGCGCGTTGCTGAAGGCGGCCAGCACCAAAAACGCAAAAGCTACCACCTACATCAGCCGAAAGGCGCGCCGCCGCCGCCCGCGCGAGGGCAGGCCGGTGGTCTCCAGCAGGGCGTCGCTGAGGTGCACCAGCGCTGCCGGCGCTAGCGCGATGCCGAGCCACTGTGCCCGCAGCAGCGGGATGACCGCGCTGTCGGCGGGGCTGAGCGAGAGCAGCACATCGAACACATAGGTCACGGTCACTGCCGCCAGCACCACCGCTGAGGCGCGCGCCACGCGGTCGTGGACGTTGCGCGTCAGGGTGTACAGCAGCAGCGAGACGGCCACGATGGCAATCGCTGCTGCCAGCGTCTCATTGAGCGTGTCGAGAAAGGTGGTTAGGACGTCGTGAATCACCAATGCAGCCTCGCGGTACGGGGACAATGTGCTGCCCAGAGTGTACCACACTGCGAGGGGCATAGGGCGGGCAGGCGCTTCTACTCGGCGCGGCGGCCTTTGCCCAAGCGCAGGCTGAACAGCACCGCGATGTCGTGGTTGAGGAAGAACTGGTCGTTATACCCACAGAAGGCCATGCCCATGCGCTGACACAGCGCAATCATCGGGGCGTGCTTGGTGGGCACGGCGCATAGCAGGCGTGCCGCGCCCTGCTCGCGCGCCCACAGGCGCACGCCGTCGGCCATCTGGGCGGCCACCTGCTGGCGGCGCAGCTCGCGCGCCACGCAGAGGTCATCAAGCCATGCGAGGCCGCGCAGCTCGTCATAATGGGCCACCACATAGCCGATGATGGGGGGACGGGGCGGGGGTGGGGGCAGCACCAGCGGCGCATCGGGCGATTCTGGCTCGATGGTCTGGATGGGGGGTGGGGGGACATAAGGGCGGGCCACCACAAACAAGCGCCCGATGTCCGGGTCGTCGTGCAGGCGGCGTGGGTCGGGGGTGTGGGTGAGTGTGATGGGACGGGGCAGCGCCTCGGCCCGAAAGCCCACTTGGATGTGCTGGAACGGCTCGGCGGCGCTCAGGGTCATCTGCCAAACGCGGTCAGACTCGCAGGTGTGGTCGAGCGCAAGGCAGGTCTCGACATCCACCGAAGTGCCGGGGCGAAAAGTCAGGCGGATGGACATAGGGCAGCGGCTCGGTTCTGGCCCAGCTAGGCCAAATAGGCGTCCCCGAACGTCCCGCGCAGGTGTATCTCGACCACCGGCGAGTCGGGGTCGGCGTGCAGCGCCTCGTAGAGGCCGCTTTCGGTCTCACGATAGCGCGTTTGGGCAAACTTGACCTTGAACAGCCGCCCGCTGTGGGCGTGGATGCGTGCGGCCTGCCCGGGGGGCACAATCACATGGATGTCGCCGGCGGCGGAGCGCAGCGCCAGCGGCGCAAACGACTCGGCGGGGCAGACCACGCGGATGTCCCCGAGGCCGGTGCTGATGTGCCCGCCGTCTAGGATCAGGCCAGAGAAATCGGCGTTGACCTGCCCCAGCGAGGTGCTGACCAGCACGCGCCACGGCAGGTCATCGGCCACGCGGATTTGCCAATCGGCGAACGATGTCCATGGGGTGGCGGCCCGATCGAAGCGCAGATGCGCGGCCACCCCGTCCACGGTCAGGGACGGGCGTGAGCCGTGGGCGAACTGCCCTTCGACAAGGCGCTCACGGCGCTCGGCTTTGCCCAGCACCACATCCACCTCGCCGGCGCTGATTTCGACCACGCCCGACTCCACGCTGCCGCGCGTGATGCCGAAGCTGCGCGCGGCGCGCGTGCCAAGGTCACCCCTAATCAGCAGCCATGCGCCGGCGGCAGACAGGATCAGCGGCAGCAGCACGCTGACCTGAAAGCCGCCCAGCAGCAGAAAGTTCTCGAGCAGCAGCGCCACGCCCAGCGCCACCCCCACGAGGGGTAAAAACACCGGCACGCGCAAGTCTTTGGCCGACACGCCGTCTTAGTCCCCGTACAGGTAGTCGCGCAGGATGATGTGGGCCGACGACTGGCGCAGGCGGTTGAGGGCCTGTGCCTCTAGCTGGCGCACGCGCTCGCGCGTCACGCCGATGGTCTGCCCGACCTCTTCCAGCGTATAGACTCGCCCGTCCTCAAGGCCGTAGCGCAGGCGCAGGATTTGGGCCTCGCGCTGGGGCAGCTTGTCCAGCGCGGCTTGCAGCTGCTCGTGCAGCAGGTGCGTGGCCACCTCGTCGGCGGGGGCGGGGGTGCTGGTGTCTTCCACAAAGTCGCCAAAGGTGCTGTCGCCGTCCTCGTCAATCGGGGTCTCAAGGCTGACCGGTCGGCGGCTGATTTCGAGCAGGTGCTCCACCTTGTCTGGGGTGGTTTCCATGCCCACCGCCAGCTCTTCGATGCTGGGGTCGCGGCCCAGCTCTTGCAGCAGGGTCAGCTGCACGCGGCGCATCCGGTTGAGCTGGTCGCCCATGTGCACCGGCACGCGGATGGTGCGGCCTTGGTCGGCCACCGCGCGGCTGACTGCCTGCCGAATCCACCACGTGGCATAGGTGCTGAACTTGTGCCCGCGGCGGTATTCAAACTTGTTGGTGGCGCGGATTAGGCCGATATTGCCTTCTTGAATCAGGTCGAGGAAGTGCACCCCGCGCCCGATGTATTTCTTGGCCACGCTGATGACCAGACGCGCGTTGGCACGCACCAAGTGCTCTTGGGCCGCCTCGCCGTCATACACAAGGTCTTGCAGCAGATAGCGGTCATCTGGCGACAAGCGGTCGCCCATGTCCTTCAGCTTTTTGGTGGCCAGCAGGCCGCGCTCCATGCGCTTGGCCAACTCCACCTCTTGGCTGGCGGTCAGCAGCGGCACGCGCCCGGCTTCTTTCAGATACAGGCCGACCACGTCATCCGTATCCAACGCCTGCTGATAGCCGGCATCGTCAATCAGATCGGTGTCCCACGCATAGGGGTCTTCCCCCTCGGCGGCCAGTTCGAGGTCGATTTGCTCAAGGTCTGGCTCAAGGTCAACCATCATCTCCCCTTCCACCATCTCATCGGGGTTGAGGGGTTTGGTGACCAGCTCCACACCCGCTTCCATGAGGCCATCGAGCACCTCATCCAGCAAAGCGACGTCGTTTTCGGCGTTGGGCATCAGCGCCAACACGTCGTCATACGACAACGTGCCCTGCCGCTGCGCTTTTTCCACCAAGAGCTTTTGAATATCTTTCGAGTTAGGAGTCTGAGTCATCACAGCCATAGTGTTACACACATAAAGCCTTGCCAAGGGGGGCAGGCAAGGCAAGAACCCTCTCACGATACTCAGGGGCTGTGCGGACGGTGCGCACCTCCCCAGAACTGAGGCAAATAATCCCCGTCAGGGGACTGACGAGGATTTAACCGTCTCTTTACAGATATAAAAGTATCGCGGGCGGGCCGGCTTGTCAAGCAGACCATGTGACAATTTTCTCATGTTATGGCCAAAATCACCCCCAAAAACAGGGCAAACGGCGGGTAATCCACCGTGGATGAGAAAACCCTGAACGGTTTTGGCCCGCCAATGCGTACATCCGGCCCATCTGCCGATTTGGCGCGGGGCAAAGCATTCTGGGTTTAATTCAATCATTTGACATTATTAAAATGATGAGATATGGTCTAAGCATAAAACCTAATCGAAGCTCAGAACGTATTACAGGGCAATGCAGGGGCATTAGCAAAAATCTCGCATCACTGCGGGGGGAGTGTGGGCGATGAGCGCCGAGGCACAACGCCATTTACGCACGTTTTATTGGATTATCGTCACGCAGACGATTTCGATGATTGGCTCGCGCCTGACTGGGTTGGCGATGGGCTTTTTGATTTTTGCGCAGACGGGGCAGGCCACGCCGCTGGCGTTGGTGGGGTTTTTTGGGCTGCTGCCCAACATCTTTGGGGCGGCCATCAGCGGGGTGTTGGCTGACCGTTGGGACAGGCGCAAGGTGATGATGGTGGCCGATGCGGGGGCGGCGCTGGGGACGGTGCTGCTGCTGGTGCTGGTGGCCACCGACCGCTTTGAAATCTGGCACTTGTATGTGGTGTCGCTGATGCAGTCGTTCTTTGGGGTGTTTCAGGGGCCGGCCTTTCAGGCCTCGGTGACGATGTTGGTGCCAGATGCGCAGCGCGACCGTGCCAATACGGTGATGCAACTGACCGGCCCGGCGGCGGGGATTGTCGCGCCGGTGATTGCTGGCCTGACCTATGCCACCATTGGGGTGATAGGCACGATTATGCTGGATTTGCTGTCGTTTGGGGTGGCGATTGCGGCGATTATCATGGTACGCATCCCCAAGCCGACCGAGACCGCCGAGGGGCGGGCGATGGCGGGTCGCGGGCTGCTGCGCAATGCGCTGGCCGGCTTTGGCTATCTGTGGGCGCGCAAGCCGCTGCTGGGATTGGTGGGGTTGTTTGGGCTGGTCAACGCCTGTATCGGCGGGCTGATGAGCATCATGATGCCGTACCTGATTTTGCGCACCGGCAGCGAGACCTCGGCGGGGTTGATTGTGTCGCTGGGGAGTTTGGGGATGTTTGCCGGCGGGATTTTGTTTGGGGTGTGGGGGGGCACGCGCCCGCGCATCCACACCATCATGCCGGCGCTGATACTCAGCGGGGTGATGGTAACGCTGTTGGGGATGGCGCAGGGGATGGTGGCGCTGATTGCCTTTAAGCTGCTGACGATGCTGCCGCTGCCGGCCATCAACAGCTCGGCGATGTCGATTTTGCAGGCCAAGACCGCGCCAGACGTGCAGGGGCGGGTGTTTGCGGCCATCGAGATGATTGCGATGGGCCTGATGCCAATCAGCTTTTTGGTGTATGCGCCGCTGGCCGACATGGTGCTTGAGCCGATGGTCGGCACGGCGGCGTGGAGTGCGTTTGCCCCGCTGCTGGGCGATGGGCGCGGCGCGGGGATGGGCCTGCTGTTTGTGATTGCCGGCACGGTGATGACGATACTGTGCGCGCTGGCCTATCTGTCGGCATCGATCCGGCATATGGAGCGCGACCTGCCGGACGATGTGCCCGCTGCCGCGCCCGCTGCGCCAGAGGCAGATGTGGCGCTTGCGCCGGTCGAGGCGGTCTAAGCGCGGTCAGCGCGCTGCGCCGGCATACACAAAAAAATGGGCTTATCCGTGCGGGTAAGCCCATTTTTGCTGGCCGATATTCGGGCGCAAGCGGGAGAGACTACTTCTTCTCGACCGGAACGTCGAGCTTGTCCCAGTCTGCCTTGCTGACGAACTTGGTCAGTGAGCGGCCATCGGCGGTCTTGGCGCGCAGACCATAACGTTCCTGACCGTTTTTGGTGGTGAACGTGGTCTTGCTGACGTTGCTGAGTTCGATGCTGACCTTCGAACGGGTCTTCACATCATAAAACTCAATCGAACCCTTTTTGGCCATTGGTGGGTGCTCCTCGTGTTAAGATAGCGCAAAGGACAAAGCAATCTCTGCGTTTGGAGGAGAAACAGCGAATTTTCTAGAGCTTTACGGCCATTTCAACTCAACGCTCATATCTTAATATATGACGTTCTCGCTTGTTTGCAAGGGGGCTGAGGGAAGCAAAACCGCCCACACGGGGAAAGACCGGCCTTTTGAGGGGGATCTTCCCTCAAATTCGCTCAAAACACCAAGATGAGAATTTGATTAACACAGGGGGAGATGTGGGGAGACACTGGATAACGCTGGTGCGTCACGGGCAGTATGACAAGCAGTTTGGGGACAGCGGGGCACTCAATGATACCGGTCGATTGCAGGCGCTGGCGGCAGGGGATGCGCTGAAACCGCTGCGGGTGGACGTGATTGTGTGCAGCCCGTTGGTGCGCGCGCAGCAGACGGCAGAGCTGATTGCCGGCGTGCTGTCGGAGGAGATACCTTATGCCACCGATCCGCGCCTAGAGGAGTGTGTGCCCTCACTGACGCGGCGCTATGTGGAGTGGTTTACCGAGAACCGCCCCAATCTGACCCCGCAGCGGGTAGCGATGTGTGCGCAGGCCTTGTTTGAGTTTTATATCGAGACGTTTCAGCCGCTGAGCGAGGATGACCCTGACCGGCATACGCTGGTGGTCAGCCACGGCAACGTGATTCGCTATCTGCTGTCGCTGGCGATGGAGGCCGGCGAGGACGCATGGACGAACATGCTGGTGTATCACGGCTCGATCTCGCGGGTGGTGATAGACCCTGAGGGCAACCCCATGGTGATGGTGGTCAACGATCAGTCGCACATCGCGCCAGAGTTCCGCAGCGAGCAGTAGCCGGCCGGCCGGCGCTGGGGGTTATTCACCGCGGCGCTGCTGCTTGCGCTTGAGCAGGCGTTCGCCGATGTTGGCTTGGGCGTCTGGGGCTGCCGGCTTGGGAGCAGCAGGGGGTGGCGCGGCAGGGGATGGTGCATCAGGCGGAGGGCGGCGCGTGGACGGGGCTGCTGGCGCGACGGTATAGGTGCGGCGGGCGCGCTCGCGGGCTTGCATCAGGTGCGAGAGCTGCTCGGACGGCGGCGAATCGGGGGCGGGGCGGCGGCGTAGGGCTGCCGCGGCGCGCGCAAGGTCGCTGCGGGTGATGAGCAGGCGGCGGGCGGCGATGTCGAAAGGCAGCAGCAGGGCGGCCAGCAGCAGCAGCAGCGGGGTCAGCGGGGTGATGCCGCCCTCGGCGGGCAGGTTGCGCTCAAAGGCGGGGGACAGGTCATCCAGCGTATAGGGCGTGCCGCCGGTCAGCTGGGCCATGCGCGGCAGCACCGACGGCTGATTGGCGCTGAGGTACTCGCGTGAGTAGGTCGAGACCCAGCCGGCGGTCTGGGTGATGCTGCCGTCGGGGGTGGTGGTGCGCAGCAGGTAAGCGCCCTCGGTTTGGGGGATAAAGGTGGCCTCGTACTGCCCGGGGGCAATCTGGCGCAGGGGGATGGTCTCTTGGGTGCGGTCGGGGCGCAGCAGCAGGGTCTCGAGGTTGAGGCCGTTCAAGAACCCGCCGGCGGGGTCGCGCGCGTCCAGCGTGATGCGTGCGACCCCGTCCTGCATCGTCACACGGGTTTCTAGGCCGTCAGAGCCGCTGTCCAGCATCGTCCAGCGCACGGTCTGCCCCCAAAAACGGGCGAAGTCGCCCCATGTCACCCAGTCTATGCCCCAGCGGGCGGTGGCGTCGCTGGTGAAGGCGACGGCACGCCCCAGCCCATACTGCCACGAGGCCAAAATCGGGTCTTCATAGGGGGCTGGGCCGCGCAGCACCACCTGCGCCGCCAGCTTGCCGGTGCTGCCGACATAGCCGCGCAGGGCCGGCAAGCTGGCGATGCCGTCCAGCATCGGGCTGCGGGCGCTGAGGGCGGGGGTGAAGGGGTCTTCAAAGATGTAGGCGCGCGAGGCCAGCACGGTCTCTTGGGCAAAGATGGCGGGGATGGACTGCGGGTTGCTGGCCATCCGATACGTGCCACGACCGGCCTCGGCGAGGTCGCGCATCAGCTCGTTGTCCTCACCGATGGCGATGCTGGTCAGGGTGACGCCGGCCTCAAGGTTGAGGGTGCGCATCAGGTCAATCAGGCCGCGCCGGTTGGCGATGCCGTCTGAGAGCAGGATGATGTGGCGCGCATCGCCGGGCTGCTGCACGATGTCGCGCGCCACCAGCGAGAGGCCGGCGGCGATGTCTGTGCCGCCGCTGGGGCGCAGCGTGCCGACGAGGCGGCGCAGCTCTTCGGCGTTGCCGACCTCTTGGAACTCGGCCACCCAATAGGCCTGCGTGTCAAACGAGGTGACGCCGGCGATGTCGCGCGGCTGCAAAAAGTCGATGCTGCGGTTGATGGCGGCTTTGGCCAGCTCAATCAGGGGTTGGCCGTCGGCGGTGACGGTGGCCATTGAGCCAGAGCGGTCGATGAGGTAGGCGATGACCAGCTTGGGTTGACGCTGCTGCTCGGTCAGGCTGATCTGCACCGGCAGGGCTTCCTCCAGCGGGGTGTCAAAATAGAGGCCCGGGGCATAGGCCTCTGGCCCGCCCACCACCACCAGACCACCGCCCAGCTCGCGCACATAGTCTTGCATGGCTTGCATCGTGCCGGTGGTGAGCTGAAGGGCCGGCACGTTGGCCAGCACCACCGCGTCGTATTGGGCATAGCCGGCGGCGATGGGCGGCAGGCTGCCGGCGCTGGCGCGCTCCACCTGCATCCCCGTTTCGGTCAGGGCGGCGGCCAGATACTGCGTCTCGGTGTCTGTGCCGACCAGCAGCACGCGCGCCGGCCCAACCACCTGCGTAAAGGTGGAGAGGCGGTTGTTTTGGATGAAGCGGTCTTGCCCACCGACGGGTTCGATATAGGCGGTGAAATCGCGAAAGCCGGCGCGATCTGCCGTCAGCGTCAGGCTGAGGTTGGTCAGGCCGCGGCGGACACGGCGGATTTGCTCACTGCCGGGGATCGGGTTCTGCGAGGCGAGGATGACCACGCGCACATCGGTCTCGGTGTCCGATTCGATGGTCAGCGAGACATCGAACTGCTGGTTTTCGGCCACCGAGGCCGGCGCGTCAAAGGCGATCAGGCGCACGTCGGGCAGGTCGGGCGGGGTGAGCGGCACGATGTCGATTTCGACGCCGGCGGCAGCGGCCAATTGGGCGGCTTGCTCGGCGTCGCCGACGGTTTGCAGCCCGTCGCTAATCAGCACGATGCGCTTGCCCGCGCCGGCGGGGAACATGGCCAGCGCAAGGCGCACGGCGGCGGCGATGTCGGTGTCTTCGCTGCTGATGAGGGGGTTGCCCGAGGTGACGGTGCGGCTGGCCGAGATCGGGTGGACGGTGGCGGGGGTTTTGCCAAACGTGACCACGCCGGCGCTGACGTTGTCGCCCATCTGGCGGACGGTGGCGCGCACGCGCGCCAGCACCGCCTCGTACTGGCGCTGCCCCACGCTGTCGGAACGGTCAATCAGGAAGATGACGGTTAGGGCGTCACTGGTGCGGGTGAGCTGCGCCCCAGCCAGCGCCAAAATCAGCAGGACGAGCAGCAGGCAGCGCAGCGCAGTGCTGCCGATGGCGCGGGCGCGTCGATAGGCCGTGCGCGGCCACCCCATCCAGACCGTCAGCGGGAGGGCGACCAGCAGCAGTGCGAGTGCTGGCGGGAAACTGAATGTCATGAGGGCTTCTCGATCATCGCAAACGTCACGGTGCTTTGGTGTGTGCTGATGGTAACACACCGTGCGCTGGATTGGGCATAGACCACACACAAACCTAATGAGAAATGGGCGGGGTTGGCCCTTGCTCGTGCCTGTGCAGTGTGCATCGGGGTAATCGCTTCAAATTTTCTGGTAGCAGGGGCAGTTCGTGAACTGCCCGACGTCACGGGCGCGTCGCGATGCTTTACGGGCGCATCGCGATGCGCCCCTACTGATTTTGAAGCGTTTGCCCTACAGTGTGCATCGACAAAATAGCGCAATCCGAGGGCACACGCTACAATCGGGGCGTGTGTATGTGTGTGTTTGCGCGGCGCGCATCTGCCATCATGAGGGGGCAACAGTGAACGTCCTATTCACCAGCGTCGAGGCTGCGCCGTTTGCCAAGGTGGGGGGCATGGCCGACGTGGTCGGGTCTCTGCCGGCGGCGCTGCGACGTCTTGGAATCGATGCGCGGGTGTTGATGCCGGGTACCGGCAGCATCCCGCACGACAAATTTCACATCAGCTACCGCTTCAGCTTCAAGTTTCGGCATCGCGGCGGCATCAGTGACGTGCACGTGTATGGCACAGACTATAAGGGCGTGCCGGTCTATTTTGTGCAGTCATGGCCTTATATCGGGCAAGAGCGCAGCGTCTATCAAGAGGTGTCGCAGGACTATCCGCGCTTCATCTTTTTTAGTCAGGTGGCGCAGGCCTTTGCGTGGGAGCTGCGCCAGCGCGAGGGCTGGTTTCCTGATGTGCTGCACGCCCACGACTGGCATACCGGCCTTGTGCCGTTTTTGCTGACCGCCTCGCGCTGGCAGGAAGAGTGGCGCGGGGTGGGCAGTGTCATCACGCTGCACAACATGGCCTATCAAGGCGATTGGGCCGGCCCGTTTTTGTATAACGCCGGCGTGCCCCCGCGCATGGAGCCACTGCTGTGGCAGGGCGGCAAAGAGAACAACCTGCTGGCGATGGGCATTGTGTATGCCGACTTTGTCACCACCGTCAGCCCGCGCTATGCCATCGAAATCCAGCATCCCGAAAACGCCTTTGGCCTCGACCATCTGGTGCGTGCGCGCCTGCCCGACCTGCGCGGCATCCTCAACGGCATCGACGTGGACGAGTGGAATCCGGCCACCGACCGCGTGATTGCGCGCAATTATGACCCCGATACCTTTGAGGTGCAGCGCCCGGCCAACAAGGCCGCCCTCCAGCAAAAGCTCGGCCTTGGCGTGCGCCACGACATCCCCCTATTGGGGCTGGTCAGCCGCCTGACCGGCCAGAAGGGCATCGACCTGCTGATACCGGCCATGCGCGGCCTGTTGAGCACCTCGGACGTGCAGTTTGTGGCGCTGGGCAGCGGCGAGGACGCGCTGGAATACGGCTTGTGGCATCTTCAGCACGACTTTGGCGACCGCGTGCGCTTCGTCAACACCTATTCGGACGACATCGCCCACATGATTTATGCCGGCAGCGACCTGTTTTTGATGCCCAGCCGCTTTGAGCCGTGCGGCACGTCGCAGATGTTTGCCATGCGTTATGGCAGCTTGCCGCTGGTGCGCGAGACCGGCGGGCTGGCCGACACGGTGCAGAATTATGACAACGGGCCGGCAGATTATGGCGACGGGTTCTCGTTTCAGTGGGCAGAGCCGTACCCACTGTATAACACCATGCGTTGGGCGATTGAGACCTATTTTAACCGCAAGGAGGCGTGGCATCGGATGGTGCGGCGCGCCATGCTCAAAGACTTCAGCTGGCAGACCAGCGCCCGCCAATATGCCGACTTGTATGATGAAGCCGCGGCGCGCCCCCGTTAGGCGGGCCGCTGACGATGCCAGAAAGGGCCAGTTTATGAGCGGCTAAGCCCATCTATCCACTGCCGATACCGCTTCATCCTGAGTTAAGTTCAAGCAAATCAGCCTGTTTTTTTGCCCTCATTCGCTTTGTACGCATCCCTCACACACAGACGGAGGCCCACCGACTATGAAAGTCAAAGCCATCATCCTTGCCGGTGGCGAAGGCACACGCCTTGCCACCCTGACCGCCAAACGCGCCAAACCCGCCGTGCCGTTCGCCGGCAAATACCGCATCATCGACTTCACGCTGTCCAACTGCGTCAACAGCGGCATCTTTGATGTGCTGATGCTGACCCAATACCGCCCGCACAGCCTCAACGATCACATCGCGCTGGGCCGCCCGTGGGACTTAGACCGCTCATTCACCGGCGGCATCCACATCCTTCAGCCCTACAAGGGGCGCTTTGACACCGACTGGTATGCCGGCACGGCCGACGCCGTCACTCAGAACCTCAACTTTGTGCGGCAGGGGCGGCCAGAGCAGGTGGTCATCCTCAGCGGCGACCACATCTATCAGATGGATTATGACCTGTTCGTCAATTATCACCGCCAGAAGGGCGCAGACCTGACCATCGCCACCATCCAAGTGCCGCTGGACGAAGCGCCTCGCTTTGGCGTGTGCGTGACCGATGACGACATGCGCGTGACCGAATTTGTCGAGAAATCGGCCACCCCGCCCAGCACATTGGCCAGCATGGGCGTGTACGTGTTTAATTATGACGTGCTGGAGAAGGTGCTGCTGGAAGACCGCGACGACCCCAACAGCGAGCACGACTTTGGCAAGAACATCATCCCCAAGATGATTAAGAATGACCAGCGCGTGTTTGGCTATCCCTATGGCGGCTATTGGATTGACGTCGGGACGATTGACAGCTATTGGGAAGCGCACATGGACTTGCTGGAAACCCCGCCCAGCCTGAACCTGAATGACCGCACGTGGATTATCCACACCAAGAGCGAGGAGCGCCCGCCGGTGCGCATCGCCAATGGGGCGGTGGTGCGCGACAGCCTGATTACCGACGGCAGCATCATCAGCGAAGGGGCGGTGGTGGAGCGGTCGGTGCTGTCGCCCGGGGTGTTTGTTGGCCCGGGGGCGGTGGTGCGCGACTCGATTGTGCTGACCGATGCCTATGTTGAGGCCGGCGCGGTGGTCGAGCGCGCCATCCTCGATAAGCTGGTGGTGGTGGGCAAAGGGGCGCGGGTGGGCAGCATCCCCGAGGTCGGCGAGCTGGGCATCGCGTGCGTGGGCAAGAACACCCACATCCCCGCCGGCTATACCGTCGGGCACTCGGTGGTGCTGGGCACAGACCTCAACCAGAGCTACTTTGACGCCTTCCCCGACAAGGTCATCCCCCCGGGCACGCACATCGGCTATAAAAAGAAGTAATCACGCGCCGGCACACCCCGCACATCAGCGTGCCGTGCCGGCAGGGACGCGCACCTGAGTCAGTGGTGTGCCGCTGGAGTCATAAGGGGTCATCCGCTGGCCGTTCCACGCGCGATACCACCCGATTTCGAGGGTGAGGGGCGTGCCAGCGGCGGCCTGCCCGCGCACCGGCAGCAGGTGACGGTCGGGATAGATGTGGCCGGCCTGCCAGCGGGTGGTGCTGAGCATCCCGCCGGCGGGGTAGCTGTCGATTTGGCCAAGGCGAGCCTCATCGTCGGTCAGCAGGTGCAGATAGAGCGAGAACGGGCGGCGCGTGGTGCGCAGGGCGCGCCAATACAGGCGCACCTCCAGCAGGTCGCCCGTGCCGGACGTATCGGCCAGCGGCTCGATGCCGACCAGCTCGACCACCTCATCCCAGCGGATGGGCGCGATGAGTGCCGTGCTTGGCACACGCTCAATCGCGGCGTCCAGCGCGTAGTGCGGCGCAATCAGCAGCGGCGGGAACAGCACCGCACAGGCCAACAGTCCGCCGGCAAAGGCCGGCAGCGCGCGCGGGATGGCCGATAGGCCCAGCACCAGCAGGATGTTCCACGCCGCCAGATAGGGGAACAGCAGCCGCCCTTGCGAGCCGTGAGTCTGCACCGTCCACAGCAGCAGGGCCAGCAGCCCTCCCACCGCCGTTATCGCGACGAACGCTGATGCGCCAGTGCGCAGCGGCGGTGTGCCACGTGCCGTGCGCAGCAGCACGCTGACCAGCGCCACCGCCAGCACCACATCCACGGTGCGATAGTACCAGTCGCCGGCGATGATGTTGAACCAGCCGAACACCCCAAAAAAGCTGTCGGTCAGGGATTGGATTTCGCCCAGCAGCTCACCAAGCGGCGGCGCTGTGCGCGAACCGACCACCGAGACCATCTGGGCCGTGCCGGTGATTTCGCCATACAGCAGCAGGTTGCGCCCATACCTCCAGCCGGCCAGCACGCCCCATCCCATCACCCCCGCTGCGGCCAGCACCCCAAAGCCGCGCCAATCGCGCCGACGGTACAGCATCACGCCGGCTGTGCCGGCCATCAGCACGCCAAACAGCAGGCCGCTGACTTTGGACAAGCTGGCCAGTGCCACCAGCACCCCCAGCGTCACGCTGCGGCGTGTATCGAACCCTGTTTCGAGCATCCGCAGCGCCTGCCAGATGATGAGACTGCCCAGCGCCGCCGACAGCATATCGTTGTTGACCGCGCCGGCGATGAAGGCGAACTGTGGGTTAAAGGCCGCCAGCGCCGCCGCATACCACGCCTGCTGCGGCGTCAGCAGCGTGCGCGCCGCCTGATACACCCCCCAGACCGCCAGCGCACCCAGCCCGACGTTGAGGATGCGCACGGCATAGACTGCGAGGCGCAGGTTGTCCAGCGGGGCGGGCGGCACAGGGTGGATGACCGCGTTGCGGTTGCGCAGCCACGGCTCGGATGGGTCTCCGAGGCGGGCATGGGCGTTGTTGGCCACCGCGTCGGTCAGCAGCTGCGGGGGATAGGGGAAGAGTGCGGCCACGCGCGCCGCCAGCAGATAGAACAGCGGCGGCTGACTGCCCTCTTGCCACCACGGGCCAAGCGTGCGCTGGTCGGGCAGGCCGCCCCCGCGCGCCAGATGGTCAACGACCGCGTAGTGCAGGTATTCATCAGGGGCTTCAAACTGCGGGGTGGTGAAGGCATACCACAGCCCGAGCGCGACGAACATCGCGATTAAGACCGCCACACCCAATCGCGATTGAACCCACTGCGTCCACCACCGCATACCCCACCGTCACCTTGCATAACTCGCTCATGGTCAAGGCCATTTTATCAAAAATGGTGGGGCGTGATGGTCGGCGCTGAAGCGCTTTTTGCCCCGCGTTTGGCCTGTTCCTGCCGTCCTCGTGCGGGGCTTATTCCTCGCCGGTCAGGCGGGCGGCCAGCGCGCGCTCGGCATTGCGCCGGCGATAGCCTGCGGGCGGGGTCGGGCGCAGGTCGGTCAGCTCGCGCACGATGTGGGCCAGATAGGTGCTGACTGGCGTATAGACCATGCCCAGCTCGGTTTTGGAGCGAGTGTTGTCCAACTCCGACATCCACACGTCGCTGAAGGGGGAGCAGTCAGGCAGAAAGCCGTCGGCTTGCAGGCGGTCGCGCTCGGCGGTGACG
Source organism: Anaerolineae bacterium (assembly GCA_034431675.1). GTDB lineage: Bacteria > Chloroflexota > Anaerolineae > Aggregatilineales > Phototrophicaceae > Flexicrinis. The sequence continues at coordinate 25,089 of DAOUCZ010000135.1, forward strand.
ATGCGCGGGGTGACGCCGATGGCTTCGCCCAGCTTGTTCAGAAAGGCGTCCAGCGGCAGGGTTTCGTCTTGGCTGATGTTGAAGGCGCGCCCTTTGCCTTTGCCGCTTTCGATCAGGGTGACCAGCGCACGCACCACGTCGAGGGCATAGACGTGGCGGATGGGATAGTTGGGGCGGTCTGGCACGAGGATTGGCCCGCCGTCGCGCAGGCGCAGCACATAGCTGTAGATGCGCAGGAACTGGTCGCGGGCGCTGTGCACCATCGGCAGGCGCAGCACGGTGGCGGGGAAGCCGCGTTGGGCGTGGGCTTCGGTCAGCACATCCTCGCAGTGGCGTTTGTCTGCGCCATACAGCCATTCTTCATAGTCATAGGTGGCCAGCGCGGGGGGCGGCACGGTTGGGCCGGCGTAATCTTCCTCACGGAAAGGGCGCGACAGCCCCTCGCGCACCAGATAGACCTGCCCAGACGACAGCGCGATGTAGTGCCCGACGCGCCCATCGAGCAGCTGGGTGATGGTCTCGGCCTCTGGCTTGCGATACAGCACATTATCGACCACCGCGTCGAAGGTGCGGCCAGACAAGGCGCGGCGCAGCTGCACCGCGTCGGTGCGGTCGCAGTGCAGGCGCGGCAGACCTTCTGGCAGTGAATCGCGGGTTAGCCCCCGGTTGAGCAGGGTGACGTGGTGACCAGCGGCCAGCAGGTGCTCGGTGAGATAGTGGCCAACCTGCCGTGTCCCGCCGATAATCAAGATTTTCATGAGAAAAAGCCTCTGTAGGGTAAGGCAAAAGCCCGACAAAACGGTCTACTATTGCGACACAGGCTATTGTAACCGAATCGCGGTAGAGCACGAGGGCGTGCCGCGCGCTTCTATGGCAGTTCTTATCGCCGCTCTGCGCAGGCTTGTGCTATACTGAAGGCGAAAGCCAAATAAGGACGTGGTATGACGACACCGCCTAAAAACAAGCGTACCCTGTGGGATGATCTGGCTGACGCTGCCCGCGAGCTGGCCGATGCCCTTGAGCGCCTCGTGAACCCCGATCGCGCGCGTCAGC
>DAOUCZ010000136.1:0-71547 GCA_034431675.1 Anaerolineae bacterium
CCAGCGTTGTGTCCCTGACGGATTCAATCCGTTCTTGACCTGTCTCTCATTGGATTGGCAGTACGGGCATGTGTTCATCTCCTTATTTTACATCCGTTTTGTTTTAGTCACTCCCCTGGGCAGCGCCCTATCAGGGATGCACGCCGGCCTGTGCCCGTGCTATAGTTGATGCCCGACAACAAAGGATACATGCCGGCTATGCAGCACAAATACTTCGACATCCTCAATGGACGTACGGTGATGATTGTGGGGTTTCAGCGACAGGGGCAGGCGCTGGCACGCTGGCTGCCCACGGTTGGGGCACGCCCGATTGTCACCGACAGCAAAACCGCCGAGCAGTTGGGCATTTCGCCGGCGGATTATCCCAATGTGCGGTTTGAGCTGGGCGGCAACCCGCCAGACCTGCTGGATGGGGTGTCTATGGTGTGTGTCTCGGGTGGGGTGCCGCTGACCAACCCGCTGGTTGTCGAGGCGGCACAGCGCCAGATACCCATCACCAATGACGCGCAGTTGTTTGTAGACCGCTGCCCTGCGCCGCTGATTGGCATCACCGGCAGCGCCGGCAAAACCACCACCACCACCCTCACCGGCCAGATGGTGAAGGCCGGCGGCTTTAAGACGTGGGTGGGCGGCAACATCGGCAGTGTGCTGCTGGATGTGTTGAACTTTGTGCAGCCCAATGACCGCGTGGTGATGGAGCTGTCGAGCTTTCAGCTGGAGATTATGCACACCAGCCCGATGATTGCGGCGGTGCTCAACATCACCCCCAATCACCTTGACCGGCACGGCACGATGCAGGCCTATATCGAGGCCAAGTCGCAGATTGTGCGGCATCAGCGGCTCGGGGATGTGGCGATACTGAACAAGGACGATTTGGGCAGCATGGTGCTTGAGGGCGTGGCCGGCGGCGAGGTGTGCTGGTTTAGCCAGCGCGACCTCGTCAGCGATGGGGCGTTTATGGCGGGGTCTCGCTTGTTTGTCACCGGTCGCAGCAGCACCACCGGTGACCCGCAGTTTGTGTGTGAGGTGGGCGATATTCCGCTGCGTGGCGAGCATAATGTCAGCAATGTGCTGGCCGCCTGCGCCATCAGCGGGGCGGCGGGCATTGCGCCAGAGGTGATGGCCGAGACGATTCGCAAGTTTAAGGGCGTGCCGCACCGCTTGGAGACCGTGCGCGTGCTGGATGGCGTGACATGGGTCAATGACAGCATCGCCACCGCGCCAGAGCGGGTGGCCGCCGCGCTGAAAAGCTACAGCGAGCCGCTGGTTTTGCTGTTGGGCGGCGCGGATAAGAAACTGCCGTGGGATGACCTGATGCTGATGGCAGCCAGCAAATGCCGGCATATTGTGGCCTTTGGGCGCGATGGGCAGATACCGGTGGAGGCGCTCACCCGCCTGACGCTGCGTGATGACTTGATTACGCGGGTGGGGACGTTGGAGGAAGCGGTGCACGAGGCGCGCAAGCACGCCCAATCGGGCGATGTGGTGCTGCTTAGCCCGGGCATGACCAGCTTTGACGGGTATCGCGATTTTGAGGAGCGCGGGCAGCACTTTAAGACGCTGGTCAATGCGCTGTGAATAAGCGCCGGCTGAGGATTGGGCCGTTTGTGTGAAGAAATATGCAGCGCCGGTAAGAATGATTTGCCGGCGCTGTTCTAAAAGGGTGAGACGCGCTCATCGACGTTACGTAACGTCATCCTGTCCGTCCCGTGATGTAGAGGGATACCCGACGCGATGACTCCTCCGCTGTTAGATCCAGAACCGTTTAACCTCGCCCGTGCCTATCTGAGGATGATACATGGCGGCGCGAGGACTATCCCGAATGGAGCGACCGCCTAGCCGCCACCTTGGGCACAGAAGATACGCGCCTGCCGCGCCTTGACATCGGGTTGGGGGTGTGGGCGGGGCGTCTGCGCAAGTTTTACCCGGTCAAAGCGTTGTATGCCGCCCACAGTGCGGTCATCGACGAGTTTGCCGGTCGGCGACTGCTGGTGTATATCGACCCGACCACCAACACCGCCACCGCTGTGTTTACCGATGCCACCCGCGTGGTATGGGATCGCGACATCTTGCGCTTTGATAATGGGGATTCTATCCGCGATGGCGTGGTACTGGACAAGCAGGACAGGGTCAAGACAATAGAGTGACCACTGCAACTGTTGTCGCGCTGGTATGCGTTTGCGGTCAAGTACAGCGGGTGCGACATCTATGACCCGCCGGTGGGGAGATAAGTTTCGGCTTTTAGCGGCGCTTTCACAGGCTGTACAGACCTGCTCTGCTGTACAGCCTGTGAGGGGATGATTGTTGGGCGATAGATGCTGACTCCTAGACAAGCCCGTCAAAGCTTGCGTCTGCAAGGGGCGTACAGCTTTTTGCTCGATTTTCGGTTTTATGCGCCGCTGGCCGTGCCGTGCTGTACTTCGCCGATGTGACGGGGTCTTTTGCGGCGGCGGGCTTGGTGATGGCGGTGCTGCTGCTGTCTTCGGTGGTGCTCGAAGTGCCGACCGGCGTGGTGTCGGATTGGGTGGGCCGCAAAGGGACGTTGGTGGCGGGTGCGTTGGCCATGTTGGGCGCGGTGTGTGCTTATGCGGTGGCCGACGGGCTGGCGGTGCTGCTGTTGGGAGCTTGCCTAGAGGGCTTGAGCCAATCGCTGTTTAGCGGCAACAACGATGCGCTGTTGATGGACACCCTAACCGAGGTGGGCCGTGAGGGCGAGTTTGCCGAGATGACGGGGCGCATCCGCTCGGCACAGCAGGCCGGCGCGGCTTTGACCGCCGGCCTTGGTGGGGTGATTGCGGCGGTGTGGGGGTTGCGCGCGGCGGTGACGGCGTTGATGCAGCGCGAGTTTTCGCCGGCCCATCGGGCCACCATGGGATCGGTTGGCGCGTTGGGGGTGAGCCTTGCCACGGCGGTGATTGCGCTGGGGGTCGGGCTGTTGGCGGATCGATTGGGTATCATTACGGCACTGCTGCTGACGCAGGCTGGTCAGTTTGCTTCGATGTTTTTCTTTCGTGCGGCGTTTAAGCCATCAGCTGAGACTGGAGGACGGCCCAATGAGTGATGAACGGGACATGTTTGGGCGGGTGCTGCTCACGCGCACGCAGATTGCGGCACAGTTGCGCGCGCTGGGGATGCAGGCCGGTCACACGGTGATGATGCACAGCAGTTTGAAGGCGCTGAATGCGTTTATCCCGGGGGGTGCAGAAGCGGTGCTGCTGGCGATTTTTGATGTGCTTGGGCCAGAGGGCACGCTGATGATGGCGGCTCAGAATGCTGATAACAGCGATCCGGCGCTGTGGGCTGCCCCGCCCGTGCCCGAGTCTTGGTGGCCGGCGATCCGTGCCGAGACACCCCCTTTCGACCCGCGCACCACTCAGATCTTGCGCATTGGGGTGCTGGCAGAATATTTCCGTACCTATCCGGGCACGCTGCGCAGCAATCACCCCAACATTTCGTTTTGTGCGCGGGGGCGTCATGCGGCTGCGTTGATGGAGCGTCAGCCGTGGGATGCGCCGTTTGGCGAGGAGTCGCCGCTGGGCCGTTTGCTGGCGCTGGATGGCTATATCTTGCTGTTGGGGGTGGGGCATCATGCCAATACCACCCTGCATCTGGCCGAGCACCGCGCCACGTGGCCCGGCAAGACCAATATCCGGCAAGGGGCGTCGGTTTGGCGCGATGGAAAACCGGCGTGGGTGACTCTGGACGAGACCGTGGACTATGATTCCAGCGACTTTGCCCGCCTAGGCCTTGATTACGAGGAGAGCATCGGTTATCAGCCGGCCAAGCTGGGGGATGGGCCTGTTCGCTATCTGTCTGCCCGCCCGCTGGTGGCGTATGCGGCAGAGTGGCTGGCGCGCAACCGCTGAGGTATGGCAATCTCAATCCATGGAGGGTAATCGCTTTAAATTTTCTGGTAGGGTCAAAACCCATCGCGATGCGCCCCTACGCACCATTTTGCCCTCTCATGAACCAATGGCTGATTTTGAAGTGATTGCCCTGTCAATCCATGGATGCAGACTTCACACACATCCTGATGTATCCTAGAATCGCGTGGGTTTTTGGTGGTGCTAAGGATAAAACGTCATCATGCAAGGCAAGCGTCAGCGGTTGGTGGTCAAAATTGGCACGAGTTCCCTGACAGGCGGGACGCCGGCGCTCGACCGTGCCCGCATGTTGGAATTTGTGCAGCAGGTGGCCCGCCTGCACAAATCTGGCCATCAGGTGGTGGTGGTGACCAGCGGGGCGCAGGCCGCAGGCCGCGAGCGCCTCAATTGGCCAACGCTCGACCGGTCTGTGCCGGCCAAGCAGATGCTGAGCGCGGTGGGCCAGAGCCAGCTGATGCATGTGTATTCCGAGCTGTTCGACATCTTCAGCATTGTGGTGGCACAAGTGCTGCTGACCCGTGACGACTTGACTCACCGCACGCGCTATCTGAATGCGCGCGATGCGCTGTTGGCGCTGATTGACCGGCGGATTATCCCAATCGTCAATGAGAATGACACCATCGCGACCAAAGAAATCCGGGTGGGTGATAATGACAACCTTTCGGCGCTGGTGGCCAGCGCTGTCGATGCCGATATGCTGATTTTGCTGACCGATCAGCACGGCCTGTTCACCGCCGACCCGCGTAAGAACCCCGACGCCACCCTAATCAGCGATGTTGAGCGGATTGACGACTCGATTTATGCGCTGGCGGGCGGGTCTGGCACTCGCTTGGGCACCGGGGGCATGATAACCAAAATCGAGGCAGCACACACCGCCACACGCGCCGGCGTGTCTTGCGTCATCGCCAACGGCAGTGAGCCGGATGTGCTGCGCCGAGTGGTGAATGGTGAAAAGCTCGGCACGCGTTTTCACGCCGCCGCCGATTTGCCAGAGAGCAAAAAGCGCTGGCTGCTGACCGATAAGCCGCACGGTGCGCTGCGTGTGGATGCCGGCGCGGCCAAAATCTTGGTCGAGCGCAAGGTGAGCCTGCTGCCCGTGGGGGTCACTGAGGTGGTCGGGCACTTCGAGCGTGGGGAAACCGTGGTGATTATCAGCCCAGAAGGGCGCAAAATCGCCCATGGCCTCAGCAACTATGATGCGGATGACCTGTCGCGCATTTGTGGCATCAAATCCGACAAGATTATAGATATTCTAACCTATACTTATGGCGAGGCCGTGCATCGCGATAACCTTGTGATTCTGTAGCAAGCCCGCCCATAGGCCCGCTGCGGCGCTTATCCCACTTCCCTGCCCCAAAGGACGGTTTCCCCGTCCTTTTTTTGCCCCGCCTCTCGGTTGATTGATGCGTATTTAGGGCGGGCAGACACAACTAGGGCAGTCTATACGATGAAACGATGCGGTTTGGATGAATTTGTCTGGTGTATCTGTTCAAATAAATTTGTTTCTGTTATAATTGTATTATTGTGCTGCTCAGACTCCTTTCGCTTCAAATTTATCTGGCTCATGCATGCTTACCGCCATACCGCAAGCACCAGCTGCGGCGTGTTTGACAAGTGTTCTGTGTAATTACCAATTACCATTTTCAAGGAGTTTGACCCCCATGCGTAATCTCCGTTTCGTTCTCGCTTTTGCCTTGATGGCGCTGATCGCCGTCGTACCGGCGCTCGGCCAAGATATGATGACTGACGAGCAGACCATTGCCGAAATCGTTGTGGCCGCCACCGAAGGTGATGCGCCGGAATTCACGGTTCTGCTGGCCGCTGTGGCCGCTGCCAACCCCAGCTTCCTCGAAGTGCTGAGCGATCCCGAAGCCAGCGTAACCGTGTTTGCCCCGACGGATGCTGCCTTTGCTGCGCTGCTGGACGCATTGGGTGTCACCGCCGAGGACGTGCTGGCTGATACCGCCCTTGTAGACACCATCCTTGCCTATCACGTGGTACCGGGCAAGTTTGATGCCGAGGCTGTGGTGGCCGCCGATGGCGCACTGCTGGGCACGTATCTGGTGAATAGCGCACTGGCCGTCAGCGTGACTGATGAGGGTGTGTTCGTCAACGAGTCGCAGGTGATTACTGCTGACATCATGGCCAGCAACGGCGTCATCCACATCATCGACAGCGTGCTGGTTCCGGAGATGGGCGAAGGCGAGATGATGGCGGAAATGGAAGAGCCGACCGCTTCAATTGCTGAGGCGGTGGTGGGTGCTGCCAATGCAGAAGAGCCGCAGTTCACGGTTCTGCTGGCCGCGGTGATGGCCGCTGACCCGAGCATTGCGGCGATGCTGAGCGATGGCGGCCCGTACACTGTGTTCGCCCCGACCGACGATGCCTTTGCTGCTCTGCTGGAGGCGCTGGGTGTGACCGCTGAGGAACTGTTGGCCGAGACCGACCTGCTGAACGTTGTGCTGTCCTATCACGTAGTGCCGGGCAAGTTTGATGCCGCGACCGTGGTCGGCGCTGCCGGCGAAGAAGGCTTCAGCATCGCGACCTTGCTGCCGGGTGGCCTGCTCGACGTGGCGGTGGTTGACGGTGGTGTGGTCATCAACGGTTCGGTCAACGTGATTGCCACCGACATTTATGCCACTAACGGCATCATCCACGTGATTGATGCGGTGCTGGTGCCCGAGATGGAAATGGAAACGGAGTAATCCCGCCGTCTCCCTGAGTAACGGCAAGCCCCCTGCACTGCGCAGGGGGCTTTTTTGTGCTTATCAGGCGCGGGCGCGGCGGTCGAGGGTGAGGGCGATGGCCGCGGCGGCGGCCACATGCATCAGGCCGAGCACCACCACTTGCGCCCCTGTAAACGGGGTGACCGTGAACGGGGCGAACGAGGCAATCAGCCCGACCAACGCCACGATGCGAAAGATGCTGAACGGGCGCTGCGACACACGCCCCAGCACCCACAGCACGCCAGCAGCGGCAAAAGCCGGTATCAGCGAGGCAAAGATAACCTGAAACACCGTTAGCTCGACAAACGGGGTGTCAGGCGATGGCGGCCCCATCTGCACCATAATTGGGCCAGCATTGAGCAGCGGGACGAGCACAAAGAACAGCACGGCGTTGATGAGGGCTGCAATGCCCCCACTGACGGCGGCAGCGGGCAGCAGCTTGGAGGTGGAGATTTGTTGGGACATCGGGGTGTGCTCCTTTGGCATAGGATGATGTGGAGAAATATTAGGCGTCTAATAAAATTGGCGGTAAAAAAAGCGCCGATGCCGGAGCAGGGCGCTGATGGTGCTGCCCGATGCGCTTATTTGCTTAAGTCGGCCTGCATCTGGGCAAACAAGCGTGTCAGCAGCGCGCGCTCGGCGTCTGAGAGGGATGCGGTCATGCTGGCCTCCAGCTCGTCCCATACGCGGTCGATGTCGGCTTGTAGGGCGCGTCCAGCGTCGGTCAGATACACGCGGGAGAGGCGGGCATCGTCGGGGTCGCCGCGCCGCTCAATCCACCCCCTGCGCTCCATGCGCTGAAGCATCTTGGTGATGGTGGGCGGCTCGACACACAGCATATCGGCCAGCGCTGCCTGCGGCTGTCCTTCTTCGGCCCACAGCCGAAACAGGATTTGCTCCTGCCCCGGGTGCATATCGAAACGGGCCAGCAGCTTTTCGGCGCGGGCGCGGTGTGCTTTGCCCAGCTTAATCAGGGCATAGCTGAGGGTATCTTGCATACAGGCCATCGGGCGTGTGTCCATTTTATTAGACGGCTAAACGTTATCACGATTCGGTTGGGGTTGTCAAGCACTTGAATCGGATGCACTGCCTGTATTGTACCGCATCAGGCCTAAAGCAGGTGGGTGATGGCGGCGAGGGCGATGGTGTGCGGGTCTTCGACATCACTGGTGTTGCACAGCACCACGGCGGTGATGTCATGGGCCGGCAGGTACAGCCATGCCGAGGCAAAACCGACGATGCCGCCGTTGTGCCCAATCAGCGTGCCCAGCGCGGTTTGGACATGAAACCAGCCCAACGCCACCACAAACGGATCGGATTGGGCGTATGCAGTGGGGGGATGTGGGGTTTGCCATAGGGCGCGGTGGGCGGCATCAAGGATGACATCGGAGGACAGCGAGGCACGCCAGCGCAGCAGGTCATCGGCGGTGGAGAGCACGCATCCGGCGCTGAAGGTGTTGGATGGGCTGTAATACGGCTTGTTGCACAGCACACCGTCCTGATGGCGATAGCCTTTCACGCGCCCGGGGATGATGGTGTCGTAGTCGTTGGCGCGGGTACTGCTCATGCCCAGCGGCTGAAAGATGACGCGGGCCAGCACATCGGCATAGGGTTGGGCGTACAGCGCCTCAATCAGCAGGCCCAGCAGATAGAAGCCGGTATTGTCATAGTGATAGCGTGCGCCGGGGTCAAACATCAGCGGTTGGCTGTTGACCAGCGCCAGCACCTCATCATGGGTTTTGTCGCGCACGGTTTGTGCCCAATAGGCATCTGGCGCGGTATAAGAGGGTAGGCCAGATTGGTGCGCCAGCACGTGCCGGATGGTTACCGCGGCCCATGCGGTCGGGACGTGGTCGGGCAGGTGGTCAATCAGGCGGTCATCCAGCGACAAACGGCGGCTTTGGGCCAGCGCCATCACCAGCTGGGCGGTGAACAGCTTGGTCACCGATGCGATCTCGAACACGCTGCCCGGGTGGATGGGGTGCTGGTTTTCGAGGTCGGCAAGGCCAAAGTCGCCGCTGTAGACGGTTTGCTGGGCGTGGGCGATGCGCACCGCAAGGCCCGGGATGCGCCGTGTGTGCAGCAGGTCGGTCAGGGTTTTTTGGATGACCGCGGTCATGGGGGTGATCCGTCTGTTGTGGGTGTTGTAGTGGTCAAGGGACAGCGCCGATGTCGCGTGCTATGGTTTCGATGGCCTGCCTGAAATCATGGGCTTGGCGCATGGGAAAAATAGCAGGGCGCGTAAGGCGTAGACTTGATGGCAAATCGGCAGTGGATATGCAGACATGAGGGGTTATGCCGGCAGGGTAAACCAGAAGGTGCTGCCTTTGCCCAACTCCGACTCGACGCCGACTTGCCCCCCCAGTTTTTGCACAATGCGCTGCACCACCGATAGCCCCAGCCCGTGCCCTTCGATTTTGGCCTGTGATAGGCGGGTGAACGGGGTGAACAACACGCTTTGGTCGGCGGGCGAGATACCAGCGCCGTTATCGCTCACCCAGTAGCGCACCATGCCATCCTCTTGCACCCGCCCGCCAAAGGTGACGATGGGCGGCGTGCCGCCATATTTGAGGGCATTAGACAGGTAGTTGGCCCACACCTCTTCGACCCACGGCGGATAGCCAAGCGCGCGCGGCAGGTCTTCGGGCATGATGATTTTGGCGTGGGTTTCGGTAATCAGGTTGTGCAGGCGGTTTTGGGCGCTCAGGATCACCTCGTGCATGTCGATGTGACCGATTTCGACGGTGTTTTGGCGGTTAACCCCGGCCAGCAGCAAGATGGCCTCGATGACGGCGCGGGCCTTGAACCCACTGTCGAGGATGTCTGCGAGGGTTTCGCGCACTTGGGCGGTGTCCATCTTGTCGAAATAGGTTAGGGCGACGCTGGCCGGCATCATGATGGATGCGATGGAGTTTTTGAGGTTGTGCGCCACGGTATGGGCAAAGGCGTCCAGCTCTTCGTTGCGGGCTTGCAGCTGGGCGGTTTGGCGGCGCATCACTTCTTCGGCGCGTTTGCGCTCGGTGATGTCTTGCGCTGCGCCATAAATCCATGTCACGCGGTTTTCGCCGTCATCCCAGATGGGTTGACCGGTATCGCTGAGCCAGCGGATGTCGCCGTTTTTGGTGATGATGCGGAACTCGCTGACGTCTTTCATCCCCAGCATCAGGCGCTGCACGCGCGCGGCGGCGATTGGGATGTCGTCGGGGTGGATGAGGCGTGCCCATCCCCCGTCGCCCAGCTCTGCGTCGCTGTAGCCGGTGATTTTCTCGAACGCGCTGGTCTGCCACTCCCGTACAATTGAGCCATTGGGCATCACTCGGAAGGCATAGGCATAGTCGGAGATGCTGGTGGAGATGATGCGATAGCGCTGCTCTTTCTCTTGCAGGTCAAGCTGCATGGCGCGCATCCGCAGCAGAAAGCGCACGCGCTGGCGCAGGATGCTGGCGCGGATGGGGTAGCTGATGTAGTCGCTGGCACCGCTTTCCACTGCGCGGTTGATCAGGTGTTCGTCGTCGTTTTCGATTAGCAGCACCACCGGCACGTGCTGCACGCGCGGGTCGGTCTGCAGGCTGGCGCACAGCTCTGTGGCCTCAAAGCGCGGCGGGTTGTTGGCCAGCAAAATCAGGTGCGGGCGGGCCGAGCGCGCCAAGGTGATGACTTGTTCTTCGGTATCGGCTTCTAGGATGAAGTAACCGCTGTCGGCGAATACGGCGTTGAACTGTCGGCGTGCCTGCTCTGGCGCGGCAATCAGGATGGTGGCGGTCTTGGGGACAATGGGAGTACTTAGGGCAGCTTTTTCTGTCACGGGTTGATAAACCTTCGTGCCTGCCAGCGGTGACGTCTCTGGCAAGCGTTACTCGTGGATGGTGAGGCTTATTATATCGGTTTAGGGTGATATGAGAAAGAGATTAAAGGCCTAATTTCGAGGGTATCGCCCCCAAGGGCAAAAACGGGTGCGGTACACGCTCATTTTCGCCCTTGGGGTTATGTTTCAGGCGGTCGTAACCAGTCGGTGTAGGGTGGGCAGCATGTTCAGGATGGCGCGCCCGCGGTGGCTGATCGGGTTTTTTTGGTGGTGGGGCATCTGGCCAAAGGTCAGGGTGTGCCCATCGGGCAGAAAGACCGAGTCATAGCCAAAGCCGCCGCTGCCGTAGCGCTGCGTGGTGATTTGCCCCGGGCAGATGCCGGTGGCCTGATGCAGGGTCTGGCCGTCGGGGCTGCACAGCACAATCACGCATTCAAAGTGGGCGGTGCGCGGGGTTGGGATGCCTTGCAGGGCGTCCAGCAGTTTATCTGGCCCGCCGTAATAGGCGGCATCAACGCCGGGCGCGCCGTCGAGGGCATCGACGAACAGGCCGGTATCGTCGGCCAGAGTCCACAGGCCGCTGGCCTGCGCATAGGCGCGGGCTTTCAGGGTGGCGTTGCCGGCCACTGTGCCGCTGTCTTCGGGCACATCCATGGTGCTTAGGCCGACGTCTTCGGCAATCAGCAGGTGGACGGGCAGGTCGCCGAGCAGTTCTTGCAGTTCGATGCGTTTGCCGGCGTTGCGGGTGGCCAGCAGGAGCTTGAAGGGCATGTTAGCGTGTTCCCAGCAGTACCGGTAAATCGAGGGTTTGGCCGTTGCGCAGCACGGTGAGGGTGATGGTTTGGCCCGGGCGGGTGTTGACGGCCAGATAGGCCAACAGCGTGCCAAAGTTGTTGATGGGCAGGGTATCGACGGCGGTGATGACATCGTTGGTGCGCAGGCCGGCGCTGAGGGCTGGGCCGGTGACCGAGCCGACCACCACGCCCTGTTGGTTGTTGGGCAGGCGCAGGCGTTCAATCACGCGCAGGCTGACGTTATCGACGTTGCGGACGCCGAGATAGGCATACTTGACCTCGCCCGAGGCGCGCAGGTCGTTGAGCACGCGCACCGCAAGGTTTGACGGGATGGCAAAGCCGACGCCGGTGTTGGCCCGTGTTTCGCTGATGATTTGCGCGTTGACGCCAATCACCTCGCCTTCAAGGTTGAGCAGTGGGCCGCCGCTGTTGCCGGGGTTAATCGGGGCGTCGGTTTGGATGACTGCGCCAATCTGATAAGTGCCAAGGCCGGTGATGGTGCGGTCGAGGGCGCTGACGATGCCGGCGGTCAGTGTCCATTTTTGGCCGAATGGGCTGCCGATGGCCAGCGCGGTCTGGCCGATGAACAGGTTATCCGAGTCGGCAAAGCGCAGCGGCAAAAGCTGGGCAGCGGGCATATTGACGCGCACCACGGCCAAATCGCTGTCGATGTCTGTGCCGACGACTTGCCCGCGGACGCGCGTGCCGTTGAAGAAGCTGACTTCGAGATAGGCATTGGGCACGCCGGCGGTATCGACGACGTGAGCGTTGGTCAGGATGTGCCCATCGACATCCACCACAAAGCCGCTGCCCCCGCTGGCCTCGCCGTACAGCGGGTCAATCACCGCGATGGAGACCACCGATGGGCTGGCGCGCACATACAGGGTTGAGATGGCTTTTTCGAGTTCGTTGAGGCGGGGTGGGTTCTGTGCGCTGACGCCATCGCGGGCAGACCACCCGACGGCGTAGCCCAGCACCAGCAGCATCGCGATACTGATGAAGCGGCGCAGGTGCGCCGGCAGCGATTGATTCATGAGACTTGTAAACCCGTGACCAGTAGATAGGTGAGTCTAGTGTAACGCATTTTGCCAGCGAGTCACTTAAGCGCTGGTTCAGCGTTGGCCCTACCCACACAGACGGTGTTATCCAGATTTAACCGGCTCTATACTAAGGTGTGAGTGATGTTAAAACAGAGATATGCGAAGGGTAGGGCTGATATGTGGCATGGCGGCGGGTGGCATCATTTTGTCCACAGTGAGGATAAAAGCAAGAAAAAACTGACATGGCCGCTCATCCGGCGGGTGATGACCTATGCGCGCCCATATCGGATGCAGATTGGTGGGCTGCTGGTGGCGATTGCGCTGACAACCGCTTTGGGCCTGCTGACCCCGCAGATTTTCCGCGATATGATCGATTATGCCATCCCTGCGGGGGATACAGCGCGCCTGAATGTGCTGGCGCTGGCGCTGGTGGCGATTCCGGTCATCAGCGGGGGAATACGGGTGGTTCAGCGCAACCTGAACGCCTCGATCGGCGAAGGGGTGATTTATGATTTGCGCGTGGCGATGTATCAGCACATGCAAAAGCAGTCACTGCGCTTTTTCACCAATACCAAGTCGGGAGAGCTGACGACGCGCCTGAACGACGATGTGATTGACGCGCAGCGCGCGGTCAACAGCACGATTGTGGAGATTGTGACCAACCTGATCACGGTGGCGGCGACCCTGCTGGTGCTGCTGGCGATGGAATGGCGTCTGACGGTGTTGGGCGTGCTGGTGGTGCCGTTCTTTGTGATGGTGGCGCGGCGGGTTGGCGGGCGGCTGCGGGCCTTGGCGCGCGAGCAGATGACCGTGAATGCGCAGATGAACGTGATGATGGCTGAGACGCTCAGCATCAGCGGGGCGCTGCTGGTCAAGCTGTTTGGGCGGGGCGAGACCGAGGTCGAGCGCTTCCGCGAGCGTGCGGCGCGCGTGGCCGACAGCGGCGTGCGGCGTGCGGTGATTGGCGCGGGGATGTTTGTGGTGATTGGCCTGATTAGCGCGGTTGGGACGGCGCTGGTGTATTGGCTGGGTGGGCATCTGGTGCTGAGGGGCGTGTTCACCATCGGGACGATTGTGGCGTTTGGCACGTATCTGACGCAGCTGTATGGCCCGCTGCAAGCGCTGACCAATGCGCCGGTTGATTTTGCCACCTCGATGGTGAGTTTTGAGCGGGTGTTCGAGGTACTGGATTTGCCGGTGGAGATTGCCGAGAAGCCGGATGCGTTGACCCTAAACGAGGTGCAAGGGGCGCTGGCGTTTGAGCATGTCACGTTCAATTATGAGGCGGTGCGGGCCGGCCTGAGCAGCACTGAGCGGGTGTGGGACGAAGACCAATATACCGCCTCTGGCGAGAAGGCGATGACGCAGGGCCGGCACACACAAGCGCGCGAGACCGCGCTGCGTGATGTGTCGTTCGAGATTGCGCCCGGGCAGTTGGTGGCGCTGGTCGGGCCGAGCGGTGCGGGCAAGACCACCCTGACCTATCTGATACCGCGCCTGTATGACCCGACGGCAGGCCGCATCACGCTGGATGGGCATGACCTGCGCGACCTGACTCTGGACACGCTGTCAGGCGCAATCGGGATGGTGACGCAAGAGACCTACCTGTTTCATGACAGCATCCGCAACAACCTGCTGTATGCCCGCCCGACGGCCAGCGAGGCTGAGATGGTGGCGGCGGCCAAGGCGGCCAATATCCACGATTTTATCAGCAGCTTGCCCAACGGCTATGACACGGTGGCCGGCGAGCGCGGTTATCGCCTGAGCGGCGGCGAAAAGCAGCGCATCGCGCTGGCGCGCGTCATCCTGAAAGACCCGCGCATCCTTGTGCTGGATGAGGCCACCAGCAGTCTCGACAGCCAGTCCGAGGCGCTGATCCAAGCTGCCCTCAAGACCGTGATGCAGGGGCGCACCAGCATCGTGATTGCCCACCGTTTGAGCACCATCCTGAGCGCTGACTTGATTCTGGTGATGGATCGGGGGCAGGTGGTAGAGCGCGGCACGCATGCGCAGCTGCTGACGTTGGGCGGGCTGTATGCCGAGCTGTACGAGACGCAGTTTCGGGGGCAGTACAGCGATGCGCAGGCATAGCGCCCCCAATTGCTGGGGGGTTTTGTCCGTTGTTGTCGGTTCTGACCCCTTGACAACCTCACCACATCTGTGGCACGCTATCAAGTGTTCGTTCAACCTATTCAGGTGCAAACCACAATCATTATGTCCAGCACAAGCAAACAAACCATTGACCCTCGCGCCGTGTACTCGCGGCAAGAGGCCGCAGAGGCACTCGGCATCAGCCTGAGCACCCTCAAGCGTTTGATTGCGCGGGGCTACCTCAAGGTCAGCAAGCCAGATGGGATGCGTCGGGTGTTCATCACCGGCGACAGCATCCTTGCGATGTTGAACGATACCGCAGTAGACAGAAGTGCTTGATTATAGGCAGTAAGCGTAAGGCCTTTCGTCCGTCTTCAGCAGCAGGAGGTGTGTAAGATGGCAGCTCAAATCATCCGCAACACCACCGATCGCGCTATCCGCGACTCGGGGGAGGCCGCCGTGTCGGCCATCCGCCTGCCGTTCTGGATCGGACGCGGAGGCATGGCTGGTCTGATGGCCGGAATCCGTCTGGTTGATGGCGCGATTCTGCCCTTTGGCCTTGATGCGCTGGCAGTGACTTTGGCAGCCCGCCGTGGTCCTAATGGAGTGGGAATCCCCACCCCGATTCCGCCTGCCGCCCGTCGTTTCGACGACACGCCGTTTACGCCGAACCTTAACAGCACGTTCTGTCAGTCCTGCGGAAGGGATGCCCCCCGTCATTAGGGTCTCTCGCCCCCACCCCCACGTGTTTCCTAGCACACACAGCCAAGGACACGGGACTGACAAGCCCGTGTCCTTTCTTTTTCACACTGTGCCACCTGCCAAGAACACATCACCGGCCACGACAGCCGGTTTACCGGGGAGACCTGACCATCATGAATTCGCAGCAGAATCCTGCCAACGCCGCTTCCGTCCTCACCCAGCTGAGCACCCTATACAGCGGCGATGGCCTGCCCGATCTGTTGACCTTGCTAGACGATTTACACAGCGCGGTGACCGAGGGCGAACTGCCCCGATTCACAACCCTAAGCACCGAGGAAGTCAGCGCGATGCTGAAGGAATTGGTGTATGTGGCGCAAGAAACGCTGCGCGAACTGAATCAGAGCACCCAAAAACAGGCTGTGCGTCGCCCGCGCCAGCCTGTTTTGCGCCTTGTTCAGCCCGACTCGACCCCCGAGCAGCGGCAGGCCTAGGGGATTTACCAGCGGTGATGCACCTGTGCGCGGATGTAGCGGTCGTAGATGTTGGCGACCGCTTCCATCTGCGTGGTGGTGAGGGGTGGCAGGTCGGCGGCAGCGATATTGTCCTCGGCCTGTGACGGGCGCTTGGCCCCGGGGATCACGCAGGTGACGGCCTCAAACATCAGAATCCAGCGCAAGGCCAGCTGGGCCATGGTAGCGCCAGCGGGGACGAGCGCGCGCAGTTCTTCCACCGCTTGCAGGCCGGTCTCATAATCGACGCCGCTGAAGGTCTCACCGCGGTCAAAGGCCTGCCCGTGGCGGTTGAAATTGCGGTGGTCATCGGCGCTGAAGACCGATTGGGCGGTCATTTTGCCGGTCAACAGGCCGCTGGCCAGCGGCACGCGCGCAATCACGGCCACCTGCCGGCGCTGCGCCTCGCGGAAGAACAGCTCTGACGGGCGCAGGCGGAACATATTGAAGATAATCTGCACCGACTGTACGCCCGGGTATTCGATGGCCTTCAGCGCTTCCTCCACCTTTTCGACGCTGACGCCGTAGTGCTTGAGCTTGCCGGCCTGCACAAGGTCATCCAGTGCCTCGAACACCTCTGGCCGATAATAGACCTCGGTGGGGGGGCAGTGCAGCTGCACAAGGTCAAGGGCTTCGACGCCGAGGTTGGTCAAGCTGCGCTCGACAAAAGCGGTCAGGTTGGCCTTGTTATAGCCGTCGGCCACATGCGGATTGAGGCGGCGTCCGGCTTTGGTGATGACATAGACCTGCTCGCTGCGGGTTTTCAGCACATCACGGATGAGCCGCTCGCTGTGCCCGTCGCCATAGACATCAGCGGTGTCGAACAGGTTGACGCCGCGGTCGATGCAGGTGTGCATGGCCGCCACCGATTCACTGTCGTCCACCGCGCCCCACGAGCTGCCGATGGCCCATGCGCCAAAGCTCACCTCGCTGACCTGCCACCCGGTGCGCCCAAAAGGTCTTTTGTTCATTGTTCGACGTCCTGTGTAGTGTTTGCCAAAAAACAGCTTGTGATTATAGCGCGGCCACCCCACCCATCCTTTACAGCTGGGTGAGAGCGCCGGTGTATGCGCGGCGTGTTCAGCGCAGGGCGCTGTCACGGCGGAAGGTGGAGAGCACTTCTGCGCCGCTGTCGGTGACCACCACATTATCCTCGATGCGCACGCCGCCGATGCCGGGCACATAAATCCCCGGCTCGATGGTGAAGACCATACCCGGCTCTAGCACCGCCTCGACACCGCTGGCCATCTGCGGCAGCTCGTGCACCTCTAGGCCAAGGCCGTGGCCGGTGCGGTGGATGAAATATTGGCCATAGCCGGCGGCCTCGATCACGTCACGGGCGGCTTTGTCCACATCCCCGCAGCGCACCCCGGGCTTGACCGCGGCCACTGCGGCGCGGTTGGCCGCCAGCACGGTCTGATGTATCTTACGCTGTTCGTCGGTGGGTGTGCCCACCACAAAGGTGCGCGTCAGGTCGGCGGGATAATCGCCCACCTTGCCGCCCCAGTCAATCAGCAGAAAATCGCCGTCTTGCAGCTTGCGATCGCTGACCGCCCCATGCGGGAAGGCGCTGTTTTCGCCGGTCTGCACCAGTGAGGCAAACGAGACCTCACGGCATCCGTGCGCAATCAACAGCTCGTCCAGCTTGCGCCCGATTTCACGCTCGGTGTGCCCGACCTGCACCCACGCCAGCAAATCGTCCAGCGCGTCCTGCGTCCGCCCGATCGAATCGCGCAGCACGGCGATTTCGTCGGCCTCTTTGCACGCGCGCAGGCCCAACAGGCGCTGCCCAATCGAAACACGCTTCAGGGTCGGGTCGGCCTTTTCGAAGGCGCGGTCTTCAAACACGCGCATGGTCATGTCGTCCAACCCAAGGCGCTTGCCGGTCAGGCCAAGAGCGCGCACCGCCTCGTCAAATGCCCCTTGATAGCCGTCTTTGTCTGTCCACACAAACAGCTGCGCATCGATGCCGTGCTGCTGGAGGATGCCGACCTCCAGCGCCGGCACGATGAAGGCCAGTTTTTCCTCCACTACCAGCGCAATCAGCGGGCGCTCAGACAGGTGAAAGTGCAGGCCGGTGTAATACGTCAGGTTTGCCCCACCGACCAGTGCCACCCCGTCTACTTCTGAAAGATTGGCTAATTTCTGCAAGCGCTGTGCGTAATTCATGGCTGTCTCCCCGCTGATGGCTGCTTGATACAGTGCCTGATTATAACAGCGCGCCCCAGCGCCCCCTATTCCAATCACAGTTGACCCCGTGCCAAAAAAATCCCCATCTTGGGGACAGGGATTTGATGAGATGGGGGATGTTTGCCTATAGGTTGGTGCGCAGCTTCCATAACTCAGGGAACAGCTCGTGCTCTAGCACTGCCTTGAGATAGGCCACACCTGATGAGCCACCCGTGCCGCGCTTGAAGCCGATGACGCGCTCCACCGTGGTGATGTGCCGAAAGCGCCACTGCCGGAACGAGTCTTCGAGGTCAACCAGCTCTTCGGCCAGCTCGTACAGCTCCCAATAGCGCTCTGGCTCGCGGTAGACGGCCAGCCAAGCCTGCTCCACGCTGTCATCGAGAGTGTGTTTTTGGCTAAAGTCGCGCTCGATGATGTGGGGGGCGATGTCGAACCCCCGCCGTGCCAGCAGACGGTTGGCTTCGTCGTATAGAGATGGGCGCTGATATTCGTTGAGGATGGCCGCGTGTTGGTCGGGCTTGTGGGCAAAGGGCTTGATGGCGTTGGCGTGCTTGGCCCCCAGAATAAACTCAATCAGGCGGTACTGGTGCGATTGGAAGCCACTGGCGTGGCCCAGCACCCCGCGGAACTGGCTGTACTCGCTGGGGGTGAGGGTGGCGAGCACATCCCATGCGCGCACCAGCTGCTCCATGATGCGGCTGACGCGCGCCATCATCTTGAAGGCCGGGGGCAAGTCATCCTGCATGATTTGCTGACGGGCAGCGGTCAGCTCGTGCAGCATCAGGCGCATCCACAGCTCACTGGTCTGGTGCTGGATGATGAACAGCATCTCATCGTGATGGTCGGACAGCGGGCGCTGGGCGCTCAGCAGGTCGTCCAGCGCCAGATAGTCGCCATAGCTCATGTCATTGCTGAAATCCAGCTTAATCTTGTCGTCGGTCATGGCCAAGCTCCTTGGGCAATCGGCGGGTTGGGCATCCCCCATCCTCATCGGGGTGGGATAGGGGATGCGGCATGGGCTGGATTAAGGGGCTGGGGTGCACCACTCGGCAAAGCAGGACGGTGCAGGGGCAATCGAGGTGATGTTGGGCAGGCCGCGGAATTCTGCCGGCGTCACACTGGTATACACATACTCCACATACACCTGAAACCCGTCACCGGCCACCAGCATCATGTTGGAGAACTGGCTGTAACTGCGAGCGATGACCTGAATGGGTGTGCCGTTGGGGATGACGCCGAGCTTGATGCGCGCAGATGGGTCAAGGAAGGCCACGGCAAAATCACGGTTGATGCGATAGCCGCTGGCTAGTGTTAGGGCGGGGTCTGCGCCGCCAAACTCCACACTGCCGGACAGCACGCGCGTCTCGGCAAAGCGGGCGGCAGAGACCTCGGCTTTGGCGCAGAAGTCGGGGTCATTGGCCTCTACGTCCAGCGTGAACACGCCGCCGCGGGCCAGCAGAGTGACGAGCGTTTGGGTGGCGCGGCTGCACCGATAGAGCGGGTCTGCGCCGCGCCAGCCTTCGGGGCGCACACTGTAGCCATACAGCAGGTCGGCCAACAGCTCAAGGTCGTGGCGCACATCACGCGCGATGGCCAACGCACTGCTGCCCACTGCGCCAAACCATGCCGGGTTGCGCAGTTCGCGGTCGATGAGGCCGCCATACAGCAGTTCGAGGTCTAGGCGGGCCAACAGGCCCATCTGTGGGTTGGTATAGTCGGTGCTGCCCGACCACCCTTCGGGTCGGCTGCCCACCCCCAGCTGCTGATTGGCCAGCAGTTCGAGGTCGGCGCGGGCGTCGATCAAAATCAGCGCTTCGGGACTGAAAGAGGGGGTTGGTGTGGGGGTGGGGAGTGCGGGTTCTTGTCCAGCAGGGGCAGTCGATTCGGGCGGGAAGACGCCCGGGCCGGCAGCTTGTGCGGTGATGGTGGCATAGATTGCCGTGAGGGTGATGTCGGACTCGTTGAAACTGCCGGTTTGTTCGGGCTGATAGCCGCTGCCGCGCGTTTGGCGCGGCTCGCTGAGCGCGGTTGCCAGCGGAAAAGCCAGCAGCAGAATCAACCCAATCACTTTCAATGCACGTGCCATGACGCGCCCTCTCCTTTGGTGTGCGTTTCGATAGTGCGATATTGTTTAGTCTGCTGCAAGGTCGGCGCTCTCTTCGGTGAGGCCATAGGTGTGCAGGCGTGCGCGATACTGCGCCAGCACCCCGCTGCCATGGTCGATAAAGTGGCCTTTGGCCTGTGCAGAGTCCAGCTGTGCGGCAGAGGTAGCAGCCTGTGCCTGTGTGGCAAAACGGCGCAGCTTGCGCCGTTGTTCCCATGACTCGAGTGCGCTGCCGACCCGCCCTCCCAGAATCCATTCCAGCAGGTGCTTTACCCCGCGCCCGATGCGCCCGAGGGGCTGCACCTGTCCACGCGGGTAGGGCGTGGTGGCATTGGGTAGGTGCTGATGCGTCCAGCGGTTGGCGACACGAAAGTCGGCATACAAGCCGGCTTCGTCGGCAAGCGGGACAGCCTGCGCGATCTCGTGAGCGATGTAGGCATCACGCCGGCGCTGTGGCAGCGCTTCTGGGGCTAGCACAAAGTTGGGGCAGATCGGCCACCCCCACAGGCGTGACAGGCGCACCACCCCGACAATCATCAGACGGGCCAGCCACACCCGACCGGCTGTGGTGACGATGAAGTAGTCGAAATCGTCGCCGGTGTGCCCGGGATTGTGCATGGCCAGCGCGCCGGTCAGCGCCACCATCCGCACGAACGGCACTCGTGATAGAAGTTTACCTGCTGCCACCGCTTTCGGCCATAATGCGCTGGTCAGGCGGCGGCGTTCTGCCCGAATCAGCCGCAGCTCGTCGCGTCCGGCCAGCGTGATGAGGCCGTCTTGTAGGCTGAGCGCACGATGCAGATAGGCCGAGGTCTCTAGCGCGTGCTGAACCGCCTCGGGGGGATAGGGCTGGCGGGCCATCAAAAAATGGTGCAGCTCGGCGTGTTCCAGCGCAAAATCAAACACATCGGCATACAGGATGGTGCGTAAGATGGCGTCTTCTAATGCAGATGGCACGGTCACGGTGGGTTTGATTCCCTGCATTCCCTCGTTGACCGATTGTACCCATAAATGTCTTTTTTGGCGCGGCGGGCAGACGGTGTTACAGTGTTATGTAACATGATGATGCGATAATGCTGAGTGAAAAGACGATGGCTATGGAACAGAGAAGTGTTTTTATCTCGTATCGCCGCGCGCAGAGCAAATATTTGGCGCGGGCGGTTTATCAATATCTGCTGGGGCATGGGTATGACGTGTTTTTGGATGTCAACACCATCGACAGCGGCGATTTTGACCGGATTATCCTCAATCAAATCGGGGCACGGGCGCATTTTATCCTGTTGATTTCGGATGGGGCGTTGGCGCGCTGTGCCAACCAAGGCGACTGGGTGCGGCGCGAGATTGAGGAGGCGGTGCGGCTTGATCGCAATATCGTGCCGGTGATTGAAGAAGGGGCAGATTTTGCGCGCGAGCTGAGTTATTTGCCGCCCGCGCTGGCCCAAGCCATTGGGCGTAAGAGCGCGCTGCCCGTGCCGCATTTCTTCTTTGATGCGGCCATGGAGATGCTGCGGGTACGCTACCTCAAGCTGCCAGAATATATCAGCATCCGCGCTGCGCCGGCCAACGAGCAGGACGAGGTGGCGCGGCGTATGTCGTTTGCCGATAAGCTGTTGGGCGTCAGCGAGCCGGCAGCAGCTGCCCCGCCCCCTGCTGCTGCCCCTGCTGGGCCGTCACTGGTGGTCAATATGGCCGGCGGCGGCACACACAGTACCATCAGCGCGGCGCTGGCTGATGCCCCAGCGGGCGCGCATATCAAAGTGATGCCCGGGCTGTATGTGGAGGGGCTGACGCTGACCAAACCGGTCACGCTGGAATCGGTGGGCGGGCCGCAGCAGGTGATCGTGCGGGCAGATCAATCGGACTGCATCTTGATGGAAACTGATCGCGCCACGGTGATTGGGTTTGGGCTGCAATGCGCTGCGGGGGTCAATCAGCAGAAGTATTTTGGTGTGGACATCCAGCAGGGCCGCCTGACCCTGCGTGACTGCGAGGTGATGTCTGACTCGCTGGCGTGTGTGGCCATCCATGGGGAAGGGACGCGTGCGCATGTGGTCAACTGCACCATCCGCGGCGGGGCAGCTGGCGGCATATTTGTGTATGAAGAGGCTGTGCCGCTGATTGAGAACTGCCGCGTGTATGGCAACGGCAATTCGGGCCTTGCCATCAGCGACCGCGGAAACCCGACCGTGCGCCACTGCGTGTTTTATGACGGCGGCGCTGCCGGCATCCATGTCTATAACGATGGGCTGGGCATGATTGAGGACTGCCAGATTTATGGCAACGCCAAGGCCGGCATTTCCATCAGCAATCGGGGCAACCCGACCATCCGCCGCTGCACCATCCGCGATGGCAAGGCCAGCGGGGTATTTGTGTATGAAGAGGGGGTGGGCACGCTGGAGGAGTGTGAGATTTATGGCAATGCCAACGCCGGCGTCTCCATCAGCGAGGGGGGAAGCCCGATTGTGCGCAACTGCCGGCTGTATGGGGGCTTGGCTGGCGGGGTGTATGCCTATGAAAAAGGGCTTGGCCTTGTGGAAGACTGCGAAATCTATGGCAATGCCAAGGTGGGTGTGGAGGTGGGCGAAGAGGCCAACCTGACCGTGATACGCTGCATCATCCGTGATGGGCAGGCCAGCGGGGTGTATGTCTATGAAAAGGCCACCGCCCTGCTGGAGGACTGTCAGATTTATGGCAATTTCAATGCCGGCATCTCCATCAGCGAAGAGGGACACCCAGTGGTGCGGCGGTGCAGCATCTTTAATGGGCAAAAGAACGGGGTTTTTGCCTATACCAACGCGCTGGGCATGTTTGAGAACTGCCAGATTTATGGCAACACCATCGCCAATTTCTCGGTGAAGGGCGGCTCTAAGGTCACACTGCGCCGCTGCAAAATCAATGAGGGCGAAGAGGAAGGCCTGCTGGTGTATGAACAGGCACAGGTCAACCTGATTGAGTGTGATGTGTTTGGCAACGTGAATAATGCGGTAGTGGTATATGGTGAAGGCAGCACGCTCAATGCGCAGGGCTGTTCGATTTATGATGGCAAGCAGGCCGGCGTGTACTTTTATGAGGGGTCTGGCGGGCTGATTGAGGACTGCCAGATTTATCGCAATACCAATGTGGGCCTAGCGGTGTCGGACAAGGCCAACCCGACCGTGCGCCGCTGCACCATCCGCGAGGGCAAGGCCGGCGGCTTGTTTGTGTATAACCAAGGCCTTGGGGTATTTGAGGACTGCCATGTGCTCAACAATGCCCGCGCCGGCATCGAAATCCACTCGGAGGGCAACCCGACCCTGCGCCGCTGCGTGCTCAGCCGCAACGGTTATGAGGGGGCATGGGTGCATCAGAATGGGCGCGGCACGTTCGAGAACTGCGATGTGCGCGGCAACAAAAAAGGCCCGTGGGACATCGACGAAAGCGCCGTCGTCACCCGCACGGGCAGCCTAGAAGACTGAGGGCGCTGCTGGGCCACCACGGTTGCGTGGTGCTGCAACGCCCTCAAAAAACCGCCCCTGCTCAAGCTGAACAGGGGCGGTCGGTGGTCGATTAGAACGGGATGTCGTCGCTGTTGTTGGGCTGACTGTTGCTGCGCGCCGCGCCGCGCGGAGCAAAGTCGTCATCGCGCATGGTGCTGCGCCCGCCGCCCATCTCCTCGGCCTCTTGGCGTGGGCCAAGGAACTTGACCGTGCTGGCGGTGATTTCGATGGTCGCGGCGGGCTGGCCGCTCTTATCGGTATAGGCCGATGCGCCCACTTCGCCCACCACCATCACCTGCTTGCCCTTGGTCAGATACTTGCCCATCGTTTCGGCCAGCTGACGCCAGCACGTCACGCGAAACCACGTGGTTTCATCGCGCTGTTCCCCGCCCGACGTGGTGTACTTCTTATTGACCGCCACCGAAAAATCGCAAACTGCTACGCCGCCCTGCGTATAACGCATCTCGGGGTCGCGCCCAACGTTGCCAATGATGATGATTTGCTGATACATGGCTTTGGCCTCTCTCCTTTAGCCGTCTCGTCTTTGAAGTGTGTCAGTTCTGTGTACTCAGAGCGAAGCGCTCTTAATAATAATAGCACAAAATTTCGACAATAACACACTCATTATCATTGTATGACAAAGATTGCAAAAAGCAAACAAATTAACAATTCTGGGTGATACGGACGACTGTTCTATCTATCAAAAAACCAACACAAGCGGTCTGCTGCGGCCCTTTCGCAGTGGGGGCGGCGGGACTACACTGGGGGCGTTTTCCGCGTGGAGTTTGATGAGCTGTGGTGACCTCAATATGCCTGCTTTGACTGCTGTACTGGTGGTGTTGATTTATGCTGCGATTGCGGTGGGGCGTGTGCCGCTGCTGAGGATGAACCGAGCGGGTATTGCGCTGGTGGGGGCGGCGCTGTTGGTGCTGGTGGGGGCGCTGGACGAAGAAGAAGCGATCCATGCCATTGATGTCGGGACGATTTTGCTGCTGGGCGCGATGATGGTGATTAATGTTAATCTGCGCCTGAGTGGTTTTTTTCGGTGGGTGGCGTTTTATACGGTGCGGCTGGCGCGTACCCCGCGGATGCTGCTGGCGCTGGTGATTGGCGCGTCTGGGGTGCTCAGCGCGATTTTTCTCAACGATCCGGTGTGTTTGATGTTTACGCCGCTGGTGATTGAGCTGGCGCTGCTGCTGGGCCGTGACCCGATACCGTATCTGGTGGGATTGGCGGCAGCGGCCAATGTGGGCAGTGTGGCCACCCTGACGGGCAACCCGCAGAACATCATCATTGGGCAGGCCAGTCGCATCCCTTATGGCGAGTTCTTGGCGCATCTAGGGCCGGTGGCCTTGATGGGATTGGTGGTGTGCTGGGGGGTGATTGTGCTGGTGTATCCGCGCGAGTTTCGTGGGAATTTGCGGGCGATTGAACTGCCTGCCCCGCGCACTTATCGCCCGCTGCTGCGCCGCACGATGTGGGTGGTTGTGGGTTTGTTGGTGGCGTTTTTGGCCGGCGTGCCGGTGGTGACAGCGGCGTGTATTGCCGGCGGGGTGCTGCTGGTCAGCCGGCTGAGGCCGCAGAAGCTGCTGGCGCTGGATTGGGAACTGCTGGCCTTTTTTGCGGGGCTGTTTGTGGTGACCGGCGCGATTGAGGTCACCGGCCTAAGCCGTCAGCTGTTTTTGGCTGTCGAGCCGGTGCTCAAGAGCGGCATCCCCGCCTTTACGTTGGTGACGGGCGCGCTGTCGAATGTGGTGAGCAATGTGCCGGCGGTGCTGCTGCTGCGCCCCGAAATCGGCAGCTTTGCCGACCCCAAACAGGCGTGGCTGGCGCTGGCGATGGCCTCCACACTGGCGGGCAATCTGACGCTGTTGGGGTCGGCGGCCACCCTGATTGTGGCCGAGGTGGCGCATGGGCAGGGGGTGACGCTGGGGTTTAAGGCTTATTTGCGGGCTGGCATCCCCATCACGCTGATTACGCTGGCGATTGGGGTGGTGTGGCTGATGCTGGTGGCTTAGCGGGCGGGATAAGCGTATACGTCATGAGTGTGCACGTTTCAATCGTGACGAAATACACAATTTATCAAGTTGGCCGTAGGCCGTTTTGCCACAGACGCCTATAATATGACCCATTCGTTGGTTGTCTGTTTTAACCTTTCACCAAAGGAGAAACCCAAATGGGCCGCAAAAAGATTTCGATTATCGGCGCGGGCAACGTGGGCGCCAGCTGCGCCACATGGATCGCCGCCAAAGAGCTGGGCGATGTGGTGCTGGTTGACCGCGTGCCGAACCTTGGCAAGGGCAAAGCGCTTGACCTTGCCGAGGCCACGCCGGTGCTGAAGAGCGACATCACACTGGTGGGCACTGAGGGCTATGAAGAGACCGCCGAGAGCGATGTGGTGGTCATCACTGCCGGCGTGCCGCGCAAGAAAGACCCCGTCACTGGCCAGTGGACGAGCCGCAACGATTTGGTCAAGACCAATCAAGAAATCGTCGGGCAGGTCAGCCGCGAAGTGGCCAAGTATTCGCCCAACGCCGTGGTGATTATCGTCAGCAACCCGCTGGATGCGATGTGCCACGTGGCGCTGGCCGAGACCGGCTTCCCGGCCAACCGTGTGATTGGTCAGGCCGGCGCGCTGGATACCGCGCGCTATAAGGCCTTTTTGGCGATGGAGCTGGGCCTGAGCGTGCGCGACATCCACGCGATTGTGTTGGGCGGCCACGGCGATGAGATGGTGCCCCTGCCGCGTCATACCAGCGTGGCGGGCATCCCCATCCGCGAACTGATCCCTGAAGACCGCTTGCAGGCGATCATCGAGCGCACCCGCAAGGGCGGCGGCGAAATCGTCGGCTTGCTGGGCACCAGCGCTTATTATGCGCCCGCTGCCGGCACGGTCGAGATGGTCGAGGCCATCGTGCGTGACCAGAAGCGTGTCATCCCCAGCGCGGTGTATCTGAAGGGCCAGTATGGCTACGAGAACCTGTTCATCGGCGTGCCGGCGGTGCTGGGCGCGGGCGGTGTCGAGAAGGTGATCGAGATGCAGCTGAACGATGAAGAGAAGGCCATGCTGGAAATCAGCGCCAAGGCCGTCCGCGACGTCGTGGGCGTGTTGGGCTATAACGCCTAGGCCGGCCTAGACCTGCGGCTTTTGCGTGACGTGTGGGCGAAAAGGGGCGGTGACTGCCGTCTGTTTTCGCCCACAGTCAGATATATAATCCCATCACACCGATAAGACCGATAAGGCGTTGTTTCCTTTGATGACCACCCCCCTTTTTTTGCACATCGAGCACACCGGTGGCACAACCCTGCACGACATCCTGATGCGTCAGTATGGGCGGGGGCTGCACTATATTGCGCGTCCGGCGTATGTTGAGCAGTTTATGGCCCTGCCGATGTCGCAAAAAGCGCAGATGCAGGCGGTCTGGGGGCATTTTTCGTATGGTCTGCACCGGCATATGCCGCAGCCCACACAGTATTACACCTTGATGCGCGAGCCGGTCAGCCGAGCGATTGCCAGCTATCACTATCTGCTGCGGCGCACCAGCGGCCCAAACTATCAGCGCTATGCCAGCGGCGAGGTGACGTGGGATGACCACGCCGCTCTGCCATGGGTCAGCCAGACACAAATCGGGCGGATGATTGGCGGGGACGACGCCGAATTGGTGCTGCACCGCCCATCCCCGATTGGGCCGGCGGCGCTGGAGCAGGCCCAAGCCCACATCGAGGCACAGTTTGCCTTTGTTGGGCTGACGGAATATTACGACGAGAGCCTGCTGTTGATGGCGCGTTTGTGCGGGTGGACGAAGCCGCTGTTTTATGTGCGGCGCAATGTGGGCACGCGCAAAGATGCGCCCGATCACATCCGACAGCGCTTGTATGACAGCACGGCGGCAGAGCGCGCGCTGTATGCGTGGGTCAAGGCGCGATTTTTGGCCTTGGTCGAGGCGCAAGGCCCTGACTTTGCGCGTCAGGTGGCCGAATTTAAGGCGGCCAACGCCCGCTATGGGGCGTGGCAGGCGCGCATTGAACGGATGAAAGCCCGGATACGCCCGCTGTGGCGGGCGCTGCGCCGGCGCTAGGGTGTGTTGAGCACCGGCAGCTGATTGAGCTGTCCGCTCAGGTCGAGGGTGGTGGCCGACACCCAGCCATATTGACCGGCCTCAGTCAGCACGCGTATCCACAAATTGTCCGCGGTGCGCGCCAGCGCCACCACCTGATCGGTGGGGCGGAGCGCGCCAAGCACGGTTGCGCTGGGCGAGGGCTGTTCGCGCAGGTTGGGGCTGGTATTGGGCCGGCCAATCTGGGCGCGGGCGGGCGGCTCGGTGGCCCACACCAGCACATTGTCGATGCATACGCGCGCGCCGCGTGGGGTAAGCACCGCGGCATAGCCGGCAATCCTCCCCTGATCAATCACATCGCTAATCAGCTGGTTATCGACCCAGTAGCGCACGCGGCGGTCATTGAACTCTAGGCGCAGGTTGTACCAGCGCTCGGTTTCGATGGTCAGGGGGGCGTCGCCAAGGTCGGTATTGACCGAGCCGGTATAGACGAGGCTGGTCTTGCCCTCGGTGGGGTCTAAGATGACGCGATAGGCGCGCGGGCTGACCGTGCCGTCATAGCGCCCCAGCAGCTCAAAGCGGGCGGGCTGCTCGAAGCGCACGTCCAGCTCAACCACATAAGCACTCCATGCGCTGTTGCCAAAGAACAACAGGTTTTCGTCGCGGCTGTCGGGGGCGGTGCAGTAGGCCGATGAGCCGGCAATATCACGCACCTGCCATGCACTGCCCTTCAGGCGGGTGAAGCCGGTAGGGTTGAGGCTGCCATCATCAAAGGCACGGTTGAACTGGAAAGCGGTTTCGGGGACGCGGGTGGCATCGGGCGTGGGGGATGGGGTGGTGGTGGGCGTATGACTGGGCGTGAAGGTCGGGCTAGCGGTGAACGTGGGGGTGCTGCTGGGCGTTTGCGACGGGGTGGGCGTGTTGGTCGGTGTGGGGGTGGCGGTGGCACTGGGTGTAAAGGTGGCCGTGGGGGTGTCGGTTGGGGTTGGGGTGGCGGTGGCCAGCGTGGCGGTTGCGGTCTGATCGATGGCGGCCAGCGCGGTGAACTCGGCATTGAGGGTGGCTTGGGCGTCGCGGGTGGCGGCGGCAATCTGGCGCGAGCTGGGGGTGTCGGTGGGGGTGGGGGTCTCGGTGGGGGTATTGGATGGGGTGAAGGTTGGGGTTGGGGTGTGGGTCTCGGTGGGTGCTGCGGTGTCAGTGGGGGTGGCAGATGGCGCAGTGGTGACGGTGGAGGTCGGGCTGACGGTGAGCAGCGCTGCGATGGCCGTGCCGGTGCTGTTGGCCGATTGGGCCAGCGCGGTGCTGGTGCTGTTGAGTGCGACCGCGCCGGCGGTGCTGGTGGCATTGGCAGCGGCAGAGGCTTGTGCGCCGTTATAGGCCAGCACGGCGGCGGCAGCTAGAATGCCAATCACCACAAGGCCGATGATGAGCAGGCCGCCGCGTCCGCTGCGGGCGCGGGTGTTGGGCAAGGTGGGGGGCTGCCAGTTGGCAGGCAGCATCTGGGTTTGTGGGCTGGCCGGTGGCACAAAGGTGTTTTGATCTTCCAGCGGCTTCACGCCCGTCCACTGCTGCTGTTGGCCGGTATTGGGCCGGCGTGAGTGGGTGGCGGGGGGCGGCGCTTCGATACGAAACTTGAAAAATCCGGTGCTTTCGGGCGAGTCGGGCGGGACGTTTTGATAGAGCGCCTCGACAAACGCCACGCATGATGGCCAGCGCTCTTCGGGGCGTTTGGCCAGTGCGCGCCCCAGCACTTCCATCATCTCGGGGGGCAGGTCGGGGCGCAGGGTTTGGATGGGGGTTGGGGCGTTTTGCAGGTGCTGATACATCAGCGCGGGGGTGTTGCTGGCTTCGAACGGCAGGCGTCCGGTCAGGGTGACGTAGGCGGTGACGGCCAGTGAGTACTGGTCGGACGCAGGTTGAGCCTCTTCACCCTTCCACTGCTCTGGTGGCATATAGGCGGGGCTGCCCATGGCGATGCCTGTGCCGGTCAGCGGGTTGGCGGATGAGTTGAGCATCTTGGCGATGCCAAAATCGACGAGATAGGCTTTGCCGTTTTCGTCGAACATGATATTGGCGGGTTTGATGTCGCGGTGGATGATGTTTTTGCTGTGTGCATAGTCCAGCGCCGAGCCGATGCCCATCAGCATTTCTGACACCTCACGCAGCGAGGGGGTTTGGCCGGCGCGCTGGCGCATCCGCTGTTCCAGCGAGCCGCCAGTCAGCAGTTTCATCACCACATAGGTGAGGTTTTGGTGTGCCCCAAAGTCGAAGATGGGGACGATGTGTGGATGGTCAAGCAGGCCAGACAGACGCGCCTCACGGTTGAACCGCTCTAGATAGCCGGGCTGATCGACGAGGGCCGTGGACATTACCTTGATGGCGACTTCTCGACCGAGGCTGAGCTGAGTGGCCCGATAGACCGCGCCCATCCCGCCCTGCCCCAACAGGGCCGTAATCTGGTACTGCCCGATGGTTTCGCCCACCAACGACTCAAAACTCATAGCATTTTCACACCCATCTGCACAGCGCGCCTTGCATAGTTTCCATAATAGCCCGTTACGACCGGATGTGCAAAGCGCGTTCTTGCCTGTTTTGCTGGATATAATAAGAGGCGGTGCGGGGCACAGCCCCAAAAACCGATTAGACGAGGATGGCAAACAGATGCAGTACCGTTATTTGGGCCGCAGCGGCCTGAAAGTCAGCGAGTTGTGCCTTGGGGCGATGACCTTTGGGCGCGAGTCGGATGAGGCAACCAGCCATGCCATGCTGGCGGCGTTTGGCGAGGCCGGCGGCAATTTCATCGATACGGCGGATGTGTATAACCATGGGATAAGCGAGCAAATCCTTGGCAAATGGCTGAGCAAGCAGCCGCGCGACCGCTGGGTGATCGCCACCAAAGTTCGGTTTAATATGGGACCCAACCCCAATGATGAGGGGTTGAGTCGGGCGCATATCCTCAAGAGCGTCGAGAACAGCTTGCGCCGCCTGCAAACCGATTATATCGACCTGTATCAGGTGCACTGCTGGGACACCGGCACGCCGCTGGAAGAGACGCTGTACACGCTGGAACGCTTGGTGCAGGCCGGCAAGGTGCGCTATATCGGGGTGAGCAACTACAAGGCTTATCAAATCCAAAAGGCGGTAGACCTGAGCCGTCAGCGGGGTTGGGTGGCCTATACCTGCTTGCAGCCGCTCTATAACCTGCTCGACCGTTCGATTGAGTGGGAACTGGTGGAGCTGTGCCAGGCCGAGGGGTTGGGCATCATCCCGTGGAGTCCGCTGCGCGGTGGCTGGCTGACCGGCAAAATCCGCCGCGGGATGGAAAGCCCCCCACCGGGGACACGCATCGAGGTGGCCGAGCGTGAGGGGGATTCGGAGCGTTGGGGGGCATATAACACCGAGCGCACATGGCAGGTGATTGATACGCTGCTGGCGGTCAGCGCCGAGGTGGGCAAAACGCCGGCACAGGTGGCGCTGAGCTGGGTGAAAGATCAGCCGGGGGTCACCGCGCCGATTATCGGCGCGCGCACGCTGGCGCAGCTGCAAGATAACCTTGGTGCGGTGGGTTGGGCACTGACGCCGTCGCAGCGCCAGCGCCTGAGCGACGTCAGCAAGATGGAAGGGCCGTACCCATACGGCGAATACAGCGACTGGGCGGTGCGCGATTAGGGGGCAGGGGCTGGCGAACATCACCAGCCCCTGCCGCGGGTTTTTGGTGATAATTTACGGTGACAGGTGTAGAGCAGTGGCAATAGCATCAACATAACCTCGGTTTATTTTTCCTGTTAGGTGCTGTTTCCTCCGTCCGACCTATCATCGAGGGATTTTCTGCATGACCTCAGCGGTTCGCGCTCACTATCTCAATACCCCCATCAGCTCTGAGACCCCGCGCGCTGATCGGGCGCGCTCGTTGGAGATGCGCGTCTTTCAGCTAGAAAAGTATCTGACCATCCAGCACGAGATGACCCAGATTATCGCGCGGTCGTCAGAGCTAGAGCTGGCGCTGCCGCATCTGCTGCAAGTCATCTGCGAGACCACCGATTGGGACTTTGGCGAAGTGTGGCATATCACGCCGGCGCAAGACCGCTTGCAGTGTATGGCCATCTGGCATGTTTCGGCGTACAGCTTTCCGTGCTTTGTCGCGAGCGGCCAAACCCTGACCTTTGAGCGGGGTCACGGCCTGCCCGGGCGGGTGTGGGAGAGCGGCAAACCGGTTTGGATGTCGAACGTGACATGCGATTCGACCTTTGTGCGGGCCAGCGTGGCGCAGCAGGAGAACCTTCAGGGCGGGTTGGGCATCCCGGTACGCGCTGACGGGCGGGTGATTGGGGTGATGACGCTGTTTAGCCACCAATCGCGCCACCTTGACCGCAACCTGTTGAATGTTCTGGATACGGTGGGCAGTCAGATTGGCTTGTTCATCGAGCGTAAGCGTGCCGAGCAGGCCGAGCGCGAGCAGGCCCGCCGATTGGCCGCCATTGAAGAGCGTCAGCGCCTTGCGCGTGACCTGCACGACTCGGTCACGCAGTCGCTGTTTTCGGCCAACGTGATTGCCCAGATGCTGCCGCTGTTGTGGGAGCGTCGTCCGGAGAGCATTCAGCCCAATCTGGCCGAGCTGCAACAACTGACCCATGATGCGCTGACCGAGATGCGCGCGCTGCTGGTCGAGCTGCGCCCGCCGGCCCTCTCTGGTGATTTGGGGGAGCTGCTGCGCAACCTGACCGCCGCGCTGACGCGCCGCACCCCTCTGAACGTGCATCTGACGGTGGAGATGAATGCCGACCTGACCGCCGATGAGCAGATTGCGGTCTATCGCATTGTGCAAGAAGCGCTGAACAACATCGTCAAGCACGCCGATGCGCGCCATGCGACGGTTCATCTGGTGGTGTGCGAGGACGGCCTGTGCCTGACGATTGAAGATGATGGGTGCGGCTTTGATCCCGCTCATACCCCGCTGAATCATTTTGGGCTTGCGGTGATGCGCGAGCGCGCCACCGGCATTGGCGCAGCGCTGACGCTGGACAGCGCGGTTGGCTGTGGGACACGTCTGTGCATCAAACGGGGTGGCTGAAGCGGTGAGCCTGACAGAACAGACCGGCGTTATCCGTGTGGTCATTGTGGATGACCATGACATCGTGCGGCGCGGGCTGGCGATGTTTTTGAGCGGGTTTGATGACCTTGCGCTGGTGGGCGAGGCATCTACTGCGGCAGAGGCGGTGCGCGTATGCGGCGAGGCAAGCCCACATGTGGTGCTGATGGACATGGTGATGCCGGATATGGACGGCACGAGCCTGACGGCAACCCTCAAGCGCCTGTACCCCGACCTGCCGATTATCATCCTGAGCAGCTCTAAAGAAGACCACCAGATTCAGGGGGCACTTCAGGCTGGTGCAGTTGGCTATCTGCTCAAAAACCTGTCGGTCTACGAGATGGCCGAGGCCATCCGCGCAGCTCATGCCGGTCGGCCGATGTTTGCGCCAGAGGTCACCCGCCGCCTGATGAGCATGACCGCTCAGCCTCGTTCTACGTCCCCGCAGTACCCCCTGAGTGAGCGCGAGCGCCAGATTTTGGCCTTGATGGTCGAAGGGCTGAACAATCAGGACATCGCCGACCGGATTTTCGTCAGCCGTGCCACGGTCAAAGTGCATATCAGCGCCATTTTTTCTAAGCTCGGTGTTCACAACCGCATCGAAGCGGTGCGGCTTGCGGTTGAACAGCGCCTTGTCTAGTCCCCGCCGAACCTGACCTGCTGGATAGCCAGATGGCTATCCGATTGTCGCCACAAGTCTAGCCTGATGCCCCATGTGGGGATGTCTGCCTCTCGTGACCCTTTGCGTTGTAGGCGTTGGGTGAGGATAGGCATCATGCGTCAGACCTTGGTGATTGTCGGCAATGGCATGGTCGGTCACCGCTTTATCGAACTGATGATAGAACGCGGCGCTGCGGCGCGTTATGACATCGTGGTGTTTGGCGAAGAGCCGCGCCTTGCCTATGACCGTGTGCACCTGAGCGATTATTTTGCCGGCAGTTCTGCCGATTCACTGACCTTAGCGACGGCGGAGCAGTATCAGGCGTGGGGGGTGCGGTTTGTCATCGGCCAGCGGGTGCAGGCCATTCAGCCCCAAGCCCAGACCATTCACACGGCCAGCGGCCAGACCGTGCGTTATGACCGGCTGGTGCTGGCCACCGGCTCAACCCCGTTTGTCCCGCCTATCGAAGGGCGCGAGGCCGCGGGGACATTTGTGTATCGCACACTGGATGACCTTGACGCCATCCGCGCCTATGCCAGTGGGGCACGGGTGGGGGCGGTGATTGGCGGGGGGCTGCTGGGGCTGGAGTGCGCCAATGCCCTCAAGATGCTGGGGCTGGAGACACATGTGGTGGAGTTTGCCCCGCGCCTGATGCCGATGCAGGTGGATGAACAGGGCGGCAAGCTGCTGCGGGCCAAAATCGAAGCGCTGGGGGTGCGTGTGCATGTCTCTAAAGCCACCACCGCCATTGTGGCCGATGCGCATGGGCGGGTCAATCAGCTGGTGTTTGCCGATGGCCAGACCCTCCAGACCGATATGGTGGTGTTTTCGGCGGGCATTCGCCCGCGTGATGAGCTGGCGCGGGCCGCTGGCCTTGCGCTGGGCGCGCGCGGCGGCATCGCCATCCGCCCGACGGCACAGACCTCTGACCCGCACATCTATGCCATCGGCGAATGCGCAGCGTTTGACGACAAGCTGTATGGGCTGGTTGCCCCCGGCTATCAGATGGCCGCTGCAGCTGCGGATGCGCTGATGGACGCGGCACATCCGGCGTGCTTTGAGGGAGCAGACCTCTCCACCAAGCTCAAGCTGATGGGCGTGGATGTGGCCAGCTTTGGGGATGCGTTTGCCACGACAGCCGGTTCTCGCGAAATCAGCTTTGCCGATGCGGTGACGGGCACATACAAGAAAATCGTGATTGATAAGCGGGGTAAATCTCTGTTGGGCGGCATTTTGGTAGGCGATGCCGCCGATTATGGGGTGCTGCATCAGATGGTGCAGGCGCGGGTGGCGCTGCCGCCCAACCCCCAAGACTTGATTTTACCGGCCCGAAAAGGCGCGCCAGCGGCAGGGCTGGGCATCGAGATGCTGCCAGACAGCGCCAAGCTGTGCTCGTGCGAGAACCTGAGCAAAGGCGAGATTTGCAGCGCCATCCATGCCCACGGACTGACCACGGTCAGTGACATCAAGGCATGTACCAAGGCCGGGACGGGCTGCGGCGGGTGTGTGCCGATGCTGAACGATGTCCTAAAGGCCGAACTGCGCCGGATGGGCAAGGCCGTGACCAACCATGTGTGTGAGCATTTCGCGTTTTCGCGACAGGAGCTGTTCCACAAGGTGAAGGTGCAGGGCTGGCGCACCTTTGGCGAGGTGCTGCAAGCCTGCGGCAGCGGGCGTGGCTGTGAGATTTGCAAGCCGGTGGTGGCGTCGATTTTGGCGTCGGTGTGGAACGAGCACATCCTCGATAAGCCGCACGCCCCGCTGCAAGACTCCAACGATTATTTCATGGCCAACATCCAGCGCGATGGGACGTATTCGGTTGTGCCGCGCGTGCCGGGCGGTGAAATCACCCCCGATAAGCTGATTGTGATCGGGCAGGTGGCTAAAGCGTTTGGCCTATACGTCAAGATTACCGGCGGGCAGCGCATCGACTTGTTTGGCGCGCGGGTTGACCAACTGCCGGCCATCTGGGCGCGCCTTGTCGAAGCCGGCTTTGAGTCGGGACATGCCTATGGCAAGGCGCTGCGCACGGTCAAGTCTTGTGTGGGGACGACGTGGTGTCGCTATGGCCAGCAGGACTCGGTCGGGTTCGCCATCGCGGTTGAGAACCGCTATAAGGGCCTACGCGCCCCGCACAAGCTGAAAGGGGCGGTATCGGGCTGCACGCGCGAGTGCGCCGAAGCGCAGAGCAAGGACTTTGGCCTGATTGCCACCGAGAAGGGCTACAACCTGTATGTGTGTGGCAACGGCGGGGTGAAGCCGCAGCACGCTCAGCTGCTGGCCGAGGATTTGACCGAAGAACAGGCCATCCGTTATCTCGACCGCTTTTTGATGTTCTACATCCGCACCGCAGACCGCTTGCAGCGCACCGCCCCATGGCTGAATGCGCTGGAGGGCGGCATTGATTATCTCAAACAGGTGGTCATCCACGACTCGCTCGGGCTGTGCGAGGAGCTGGAGCGCGATATGGCGCAGGTGGTCGGCACCTATCAGTGCGAGTGGCGCGCCACGCTGGCGGACGAAGAAAAGCTCAAGCGCTTTCGGCATTTCGTCAACAGTGATGCCAGCGACCCCAACATTGTGATGGTGGAGGAGCGCGGGCAAAAGCGCCCGGCTTACCCCTCGGAGCGCTCGCCCATGCTGCCGGCGGGTTTTGTGCCGCTGGGCAGCATTGAGTGAGGCGGGTTCTGATGAATCTCGGCGAACAGGGAGGGCATATGCAGTGGGTGGATGTGTGTCGGGTGGATGACATCTGGCCAGATACCGGCGTTGCGGCGCTGGTGAATGGTGAGCAGGTGGCCATCTTTCGTGTCGGTGATGGCGTGTTTGCCATCAGCAACTATGACCCGTTTAGCCAGTCTTACGTGCTGGCGCGCGGCATCGTCGGGGATCGGCAGGGCGTCCTCAAGGTCGCCTCGCCCATCTATAAGCACAGCTTTGCCCTCCAGACCGGCCAATGCCTTGACCATCCCGGGGTGCGCCTGCCGATTTATCCGGTGCAGGTGTATGAGGGGGTGGTGCAGATTGGCCTTTCGTCCGACATCGCCTAAGGGATAGGAGACCCGCCATGGATTTCAAGAACAAAGCCACCCGTATCAACCTGATGGACTGGAAGACACCGCAGATGCGCGCGTTTCACGTCACATGGATCGCGTTCTTTCTGGCCTTTTTTGGCTGGTTTGGGATTTCGCCGTTGATGGCCGTCATCCGTGATGACCTGAAGCTGACGCAGCAGCAGGTGGGCGATACGATTATCGCCGGCGTGTTCATCACTATTGTGGCGCGGCTGATTATCGGGCCGCTGACCGACCGTTTTGGGCCGCGGTTGGTCTATGCCGGCCTGTTGGTGTTTGGCTCGCTGCCGGTGATGTTAATTGGGCTGTCGCAGGATTTTGCGCAGTTTGTGGTGTTTCGTCTGCTGATTGGGGTGATTGGCGCGTCGTTTGTGGTCACTCAGTTTCATACCAGCGTGATGTTTGCGCCCAATGTGGTTGGGACGGCCAATGCCACCACAGCGGGCTGGGGCAACCTTGGCGGTGGGGTCACGCAGGTGGTGATGCCGCAGGTGTTTTTGGTGGTGGTGAGCGTAGTAGGGTCTGAGGTGTTGGGCTGGCGCGTGGCGATGGCCATCCCGGGCATTGCGCTGCTGCTGATGGGGATTGCCTATTATGCGCTGACGCAGGACGCGCCGGACGGCAACTTTGCGGCGCTGCGTGCGCGCGGCGAGATGCCGCAGATGGTCAAATCACGCGGGGCTTTTCGCGAGGCGGCCAAAGACCCACGCGTGTGGGCACTGTTCTTCCTATATGCGGCCTGCTTTGGCATCGAGCTGACGCTGAACGGGACGCTGGCGCTGTACTTTGTGGACAATTTCTCGGTCGATATTGCCACTGCAGGGTTGATTGCCAGCTTGTTTGGGCTGATGAATCTGTTTGCCCGTTCGCTGGGGGGGATATTCAGCGACCGGTTTGCGCGCAGTGGCGGGCTGCGCGGGCGGGTGCGCTTTCTGTTTGTCATCACGCTGATTGAAGGGGTGATGCTGCTGCTGTTCTCGCGCGCGGTGGTGCTGATTTTGGCTGTGCCGCTGCTGATTTTGTTCAGCACTGCGGTGCAGATGTCGGAGGGGGCGACCTATGGCATTGTGCCGTTTATCAACAAGCGTGCGTTAGGGTCGGTCTCGGGGATTGTGGGGGCAGGGGGCAACTTTGGTGCGGTCATGACCGGCCTGCTGTTCCGTCAGCCCGATTTGGCGTGGGCCGATGCCTACCTGATTATGGGCGTGCTGGTGATTGGGTGTTCGTTTATCGCGTTGGCGGTGCGCTTCAGCCCGACCGAAGAAGCAGCCGTAGAGCGCGAAATCCGCGAGCGTCTGGCGGTCAATGCCGCCTAAAGGCCGTTGTATCAGCAAAACGTGAAGTGACAAGGGGAGTGTGCCATGACCACCACAGCGACGACCGGACGTGCCATCTGTCCATATTGCGGCGTTGGATGCCACATCAAAGTGATGGCAGAGGCCAACCGTGTGGCCAGCGTGACAGGTGATGGCGACTCCCCGGTCAATAAAGGGCTGCTCTGCCCCAAAGGGGCGCTGGTTGCCCCAATTTTGGAGCTGGAGGTCCGTCTACTCCACCCGCGTTATCGCATCGGGCGCGCCGCGCCGATGGTTGAAGCCTCGTGGGGGGCGACCTTGGAATTTGCTGCTGACCGGCTGCTGTCGATTATCGATCGCTACAGCTCTGATGCGATTGCGCTGTATGGGTCTGGCCAGCTGGATACGGAGGCGTGGTATCTGGGCAACAAGCTGTTTAAGGGCTTCTTGGGGTCTAACCATGTGGACAGTAACAGCCGCCTGTGCATGGCTAGCGCGGTGATGGCGTATCGCACCATGCTGGGCAGCGATGCCCCGCCGGTGTGCTATGACGACATCGACCATGCCGACTGTTTTATTGTGGCCGGCAGCAATATGGCCGATGCGCATCCGGTGCTGTTTCAGCGGGTGAAGGCGCGCCTGCGCGGTGAGCCGCGCCCCAAGCTGATTGTGATTGACCCGCGCTATACCCATACCGCGCAGGCAGCAGATGTGCATGTGCCGCTCAGGCCGGGCAGCGACATCGCGTTTTTTAACGCCATCGCGCGGATTGCCATCGAACAGAACGCGGTGGACTTGGCGTTTGTTCAGCAGCACACCAACGGGTTTGCGGCCTATGCGGCCTCGATTTGTGACCTTGACCTTGACCAGTTGGCAGCGGAATGTGGGCTGACCGTGGCATTTATCCGCGAGGTGGCGGACATTATTCTGAGCGCGCAGTCGCTGCTGTCGTTCTTCTGTATGGGCCTCAGCCAGAGCACGGTGGGGACGGCCAAAAATCAGGCCATCATTGCGCTGCACCTGCTGTTGGGTCAGATTGGGCGGGTGGGCGCTGGGCCGTTCTCGCTGACCGGTCAGCCTAACGCGATGGGGGGCAGAGAGTTGGGAGGGCTGGCGCAGCTGCTGCCCGGCTTTCGTCAGATTGAGAAGGCCGAGCACCGTAAGCAGCTGGAGCAGGCGTGGGGGGTGCGCTCTCGCAGCATCCATCCCCAGAGCGGTCTGACCGCTCTGGAGATGTTTCGGGGGCTAGAAGAGGGGCGCATCAAGGCCATTTGGATTGCTTGCAGCAACCCAATCGCCAGCTTTCCCAATACCGAGCGCGCCCGCCGCGCCTTGCAAAAGGCCGAGCTGGTGATTGTTCAAGATTGTTTTGAAAATGAGACCGTGCCGTATGCTGATGTGGTGCTGCCGGCAGCTCAATGGGTCGAAAAAACCGGCACGATGACCAACAGCGAACGCCGAGTCAGCCGCAGTTTTCAGCGGGTGCAGCCGCCTGCCGAGGCCAAGCCGGATTGGTGGATTTTTAGCCGGATGGCGCAGGCCCTAGGCTACAGCGGCTTTGAGTATGACTCGGTGGAGGACATCTGGGATGAATACCGTGCGCTGACCCGTGATACCCCGTGTGATCAGTTTGGCATCACCAATGCGCGCCTGAACGCGGGTGAGGCCATCCAGTGGCCGTGTCCGCATGATCAGCACCCGGGCACGCCGCGCCGCTATCTTGACCGGCAGTTTGCCACCCCCGATGGGCGTGCCAATTTTGTCGTCACACCACATCACCGCCCACAAGAGCAGGCCACATCCGATTATCCCTTTACCCTGACGACTGGCCGGCTGGCCTCGCAGTGGCATACCATGACGCGCACCGGCAAAATCCAGCGTCTGGCCCGCCAAGCCCCCACCCCCTATGTCGAAATCCATCCAGACGATGCGGCGCGTTATGCGATTGCCGAGGGTGGGCGGGTGCAGGTGCGCAGTCGGCGCGGGTCAATCACGCTGGAGGCGCGTTTGTCTGACAAGGTGGGGCAGGGGGTGCTGTTTATGCCCTTCCATTGGGGTGACGATTTTGCGCCGGGCGGCGGCATCAATATCTTGACACATGATGCCTATGACCCGCAGTCCAAACAGCCAGAGTATAAGGCCTGCGCGGTGGCTATCGCCCCGTGTGAGTGAGGCGGTAGGGGAGATACAGCACGCCCAAATCCATGCCCATCGGTACATAGAGGTCAAAAGCCGATTCCGCACCTATTTTGGGCGTAAAGAGATGCGGCTGTTTTTGTGGATATAATTGTGCTTGCCAACGTTGGCAAAAGGCGCTATGATGATATTGCCAACGTTGGCAGACGTTATTTTTTGCGGATTTTTGCGTGATGATAACCATTAAAGAGGTTGCCCAGCGGGCTGGCGTTTCGATACGCACAGTGTCGCGGGTGTTAAATGACAATCCCCATGTGGCCGCAGAGACGCGTGATCAGGTGCTGCGTGTGATACACGAGCTGGATTTTCGGCCCAGTGCGGCAGCGCGCTACATGCGCACGGGGCAGTCTCAGCTGATTGGGTTTTTGACGGACGAGCTGGCTCAGAACGCCTTTGGCTACGATTTGATTATTGGGGCGCAACAGGCGGCGTGGGAGCACGAGAAGCTGCTGTTTTTGCTCAATACCAATAATGACCCGCAGGTCGAGACGCGGGCTTTGAACATGATGCGTGACCATCAGGTGGAGGGCATCATCTATGCCACGATGTATCACCGCCAGATTAAGCATTCCAAGTTTCCGTCAGACATCCCGACGGTGTTGGTCAACTGTTTTGCAGACGATGGTTCTTTGCCATCGATTGTGCCGGATGAGATTGGGGGTGGGCGGTTGGCGACCGAGACCCTGCTCAAACATGGTCACCGCCGCATCAGTTTTATCAGCGTAGCGGCCCAAGAACCCGCCCCACTGGGGCGTCTAGAGGGCTATCGGCAGGCGTTGGCCGGCTTTGGCATCCCTTATGACGAAACGCTGGTGCGCTTTATTGATGAACCCTTTGAGGGGTTGGCCAACAGCACCTACGACTGTGTGCTGTCGCTGCTGCAAATGCCCGACCGGCCTACCGGCATCTTTTGCTTTAATGATTTGATGGTCTTGGGCGCATATGACGCGGTGCGCAAGGCCGGTTTACGCATCCCCGAAGATGTCGCCATCGTCGGGTTTGATAATGTCGAAGTCTTGGCTGCCCAAATCCACCCCCCGCTGACGACGATCGAACTGCCCAATTTCGAGATGGGGCAGCTGGCGATCCGGATGCTGTTGGGGCTGGAGGATATTGGGCGGGGTACAAAACCCGTCCAACACCTGATCGAATGCCCGTTGATTGAAAGGAAGTCCGTTTAATCGGCGGGCATGTGTTGGCACGGCGGGTGCCGTGGGGTTCGATCTATCGATGGTTTGTTTAATGACCGCTTTCAGGAGGACTTATGACTGAATGGCAGGCGTGAGCGTGCCCCACGGCCACTCACTGTTGCCGCCAATCGCCAGACTTATCACTCATACACATCCTTTGTAAGTATCTTTTCTATGGAGGCTTCTATGCTGCCTAAACACAAGTTCGTTTTCCCGCTCGTCGTGCTGTTTTTGCTCTCCGCCGTTTCGCTGCTGCCGGCAGTGAGTGCGCAGGAAGACCTGCCCAGTTGTGGCTCAGACCCGATCACCCTGAATGCCTATTTTGAGACCGGCTTCGACCTGCCCTTCCGCCTTGCCGAAGAGTTCTCCAATCAGTACCCCAATGTGACGTGGGACATCAAGCAAGACCAGTTCACCAACCTGATCAATGCCACGCCGCGCCTGCTGTCTGGTGACAACCCGCCTGACCTGATTCGCCTGCCGACGATGGTGTCGTTTGCCAATCAGGGCCTGCTGTTGAACCTTGATGACTATGCCGAGGCGTTTGGCTGGAACGAGTGGCCGGTGCCGCAGCTGGATCAGAACCGTGTGGCCGAGGACGGCACGCGCGGCTCTGGCAGCTTGTATGCCATGGGCCTCAACTACAGCTTGACGGGTATTTTCTATAACAAAGAGCTGGCCGCACAAATCGGGATGACCGAGCCACCCGCCACCCTTGCCGAGTTTGAGGCGCTGCTGGCGGCGGCTAAGGAAGCCGGTCTGCTGCCGATTATGCAGTGGGGCAGCGCCCGCAGCGGCATGGGTTTAGCCTTCCCGCTTCAGGCGCTGATGGCGTCGGTTGGGCCGGTCGAGCCGATTAACGACTGGATCTATCAGAAGCCGGGGGCCACCATCGTGACTGAGGCCAACATCGAGGCCGCCCAGCATCTGCTGCGCTGGATTGAGAACGGCTACTTCCCTGCCGACATCAACGCCCTTGAGTACACCGACGCCAATGGCCGTTTTGGTCAGGGCGAGGGCGTGTTCATGTTCAACGGTGACTGGCAGAACGCGGTGTATGACAACGACCTGCCCGGCAATGTCGGGTTCTTCCTGATGCCGCCAGCAGAAGAGGGTGGCGCGCCAGCGGCCATGTCTGCCCCGTTCACCTTTGGTATCGCGGCCAAGGCCGTCAATGCCGACTGCGCAGCGTTCTTCTTCAACTGGGTGGCCTCGGATGATGTCGCGCGCGAAATTGGCGTGCGGGTTGGCGGATCGAACCCGGGCGGCCCGTCTGGCTTGACCATGCCGGCAGTGGAAGAAGGGTCTGTCACCAACGATACGCTGGCCGCCGGTGTGATTATCGGCGAAGCCGGTACGTCGATGGACTTTATCGCCAATGCCACCAGCGCGATCTTTGCGCAGGGGTGGACGCCCGAGCTGCAAAAGATGGTGGCTGGGCGGCAGGATGCGCGTGGGCTGCTCGAAGCGGTTCAGCGCGAATATGAGCTTCAGCTCGAATAGTTCGTTGTCTGGTATTTGACAAGTGTGGCAGGGCGAACACCGCCCTGCCACTCATGAATGGTGACCCCCATGAGACCTTCCTCCTCTGTACGTGTTTCGACCATCCCACGCCGCCCGCGCAAAAATGCGGTGCAGCGGGCATTTTCTGATGAGCGGTTTGTCGGGTGGTTGTTTGTGGTGCCGGCTCTGACGATGTACGGCTTGTTTGTGTTGTTTCCACTGCTTCAGAGCGTGCGTTATTCGTTCTTCCGGTGGAACGGTATTGGCGAGATGCGCTGGGTTGGACTGGATAACTATGCCACCATCCTCAACAACCCCGACTTGTTGGGCACAATCTCTAACGCCTTTATCTTGATGTTCTTTTTCAGTTTTATCCCGGTATCGCTGGGGCTGGTGGTGGCCAGCGTGATTTATCGGATTGCGCCGGGCCGACTGGGCGCGACGGCGCGTACGGTGCTGTTTTTGCCACAGGTGATTCCCTTGGTGGCGGCGGGCATTATCTGGGGGTGGCTGCTGGCGCTTCGTGGGTTGGTCAATCAGATACTGAGCGGAATCGGCCTTGGCGGGGTGACCCGTGCGTGGCTGGGCGACTTTGATTGGGCGCTGCCGGCGGTCGGTCTGATTGGGGTGTGGGTGCTGCTGGGGTTTTGCACGGTGCTGTTGTGGACGGGCATGACCAAGCTCGACCCCGCGCTGTACGAGTCCGCCCGGATTGACGGGGCAGGCTGGCGCACCGAGTTTTGGAACCTGACAGTGCCCTTGCTGCGGCACGAGATTGGTGTGTGCCTGACGGTGACGATTA
Organism: Anaerolineae bacterium; assembly: GCA_034431675.1. GTDB lineage: Bacteria > Chloroflexota > Anaerolineae > Aggregatilineales > Phototrophicaceae > Flexicrinis. The sequence continues at coordinate 43,190 of DAOUCZ010000136.1, forward strand.
TCGCGGCGCTGGCGGCTTTTGACATCGTGTATGTGACGACGGCAGGTGGGCCGGGCAATGCCACAGCGGTGCCGGGCATTCAGATTTACATCCTTGCCTTTACGCAGCAGCGCATCGGTCTGGCGTCTGCGCTGTCGGTGATGCTGATGCTGCTGGTGCTGCTGATTATCCTTCCGATTCAATTCTTCAACCGGGAGACGGACAAATGAGAATCAGCCAGACCGAGCTGTGGGGTGGGCGGATACTGCTCATCACCTTGATGGTTATCACGATTGCGCCGCTGGTCAGCATTTTTATCACCGCGCTGCACCCGTCGGGGTCGGTGCCCAACGGCTTTGAGTGGCCTGCCGAGCCGCAGTGGAACAACTTTGTGGAGGCCTTTAATGCGGCTAACATGACCGCTCTGCTGCAATCCAGCGTGTTTATTGTGCTGGCGGTTGTGCCGATTTCGCTGGTGATTTCGACGATGGCGGGGTTTGCCATTGGGCATCTGCGCATCCCGGGGTCGGGGGTGCTGCTGCCGCTGTTTATCTTGGGGCTGACGCTGCCGTTTTCGGGCATTATCGTGCCAATTTATTATCTGGAGCGCGATCTGGGGATTTATAACACGCGCCTTGCCATTGTGCTGCCGCTGATTGGGCTGTATATGCCGTTTGCGGTGTATTGGATGCGGGCGCACTTTATCACGATGCCCGAGGAAATCTCTGAGGCGGCGCGCGTGGATGGGGCGACGCTGTGGGATTTGTTCTGGCAGATTCACCTGCCGATTGCGCGGGCGCCGATTACGTCATTGGGCATTTTGATGTCGGTGTGGACGTGGAATCAGTTCTTGATCGCGCTGGTGCTGGTGGAAGACCCCAGTCAGCGCACGATGGCGGGGGCGCTGGGGGCGTTTCAGGGGCATTATGCCACCAATGTGCCGCTGCTGTGCGCGGGGACCATCATCATCTTGCTGCCCACCTTGGTGATTTTCATGGTCTTCCAGCGCCAGATTATCACGGCCCTGCTGCAAGGGTCGGTCAAGGGCTAGACGCCGCCGGCTTTCGGCGTATGTGAGGGGCACAACATCAAACAAAAGACCAGCTGACCAGCTGGTTTTTTTGTGCTTTGCGGTGTTTTCTGGCCGGCCAGAGAAGGATACCGCGCGCGTTGTGTGTGAGAATAAATTAAGGGCGACCTGTAGGTCAGGGCGGCGCATGACCAGAGTTGTACAGTTAACCTTCTTCGCGGATAGTTCGACGTTGAAGTCCTTTTGCAGGTTATCTAGGTTGGTATATACCTTGCGCTTGAGCGCGACTGCGAAGAACGCCTCTTTGGCCGTGCGGATGAAGTACCCCATCACCAGCGACATGATGCTGTGCACATGGGGGAATCGGGGGCAAAACACCAACAAAAAAACCAGCAGACAGCCAGTCCGCTGGTTTTTGTTTTGTAGTACCCCCAGTAGGAATCGAACCTACGCCTTTGCCTCCGGAGGGCAACGCTCTATCCGCTGAGCTATGGGGGCAGGGATGGAACACCGCCTAGTATATCCCGATTGTCACCATCATGCAAGTGGCTGAACCGCTCAACCGGCCTGTGCCAGTGCGGGCTGATGCTCGCTGATGTGCAGCTGACCGCCTTCGATGCGCCAGATTTGGGTGGCAAGGCGCTCCACCAGATAGCGGTCATGGGTGACCAGCAGGATAGTGCCGCCAAACTCCGCCAGCACCTGCTCTAAGGCTTCCTGCGCCTGAATATCCAGATGGTTGGTCGGCTCGTCCAGCAGAAGCAGGTTAGCGCCGTGCAGGGCCAGCATGGCCAGCGCCAGACGCCCGCGCTCCCCGCCGCTGAGGACGCCCACCTGCTTAAAGACGTCATCCCCGCGAAACAGGTAGAGCGCCAGCACCTGACGCGACTCGGCAATGCCCATGGGCCTGCCGGCGCGGTGCGAGGCGTCCATCAGCGCGTCCAGCACGGTTTGCTGGTCATTTAGCGCGTCGTGGGCCTGCGCAAAATAGCCCACCTTCACATTAGCCCCCAAGCGCACCGTGCCGGCCAGCGGGGGATGCTGTCTCAGCAGGGTCTTGAGCAGGGTGGTCTTGCCTGCCCCGTTTGGCCCAACCAATGCCGCCACCTCGCCGCGCTTGAGGGTGAGTTCGTCAATCGACAGCAGCGGGCGGTCATATCCCACGTTTAGCTGATTCACGCGCAGCACCATATCACCGCTGCGCCCGCCGGCGTTTAGGCGCAGATGCAGGCGCGGCGGTTTGGTATTGGGGTTGGGGATGCTGCGCAGCACCGCTTCGGCCTCGGCAGCGCTGTAGGGGCGGATGCGCCCGATGCCGGCCTCGCTCCACGAGCGGCACTGATGATATTCCATCAGCCCCAACTGCTGGATAGCGATCAGGTCGCGGCTGAGGCGGCGCAGCCTGCCGATGGCCTGTGTGCGTAGTTTATCGTGGCTGATAAAGCGCTTGATGTAGTCCATCTCGTGCAGCATCCGTTCCATTTCGGCGGCATAGACCTTATCGGCATAGTCGGCGTTGTGCTGGCGCTGCCGCACATAGGCCGAATAATTGCCCCGATAGGCCACAATCCCGACCCGTGATAAGGCCCAGATGGTATTGACTGTGCGATCGAGAAAGGCGCGGTCGTGGCTGACAATCAGCAGCGCGCCGTCCCAGCGGCTGAGCGCCCCCTCGAGCCACATAATGGCTTGTATATCAAGGTGATTGGTCGGCTCGTCGAGGATGAGCAGGCGCGGGCGCTCCAGCATCAGCTTGGCCAGCAGGGCGCGGGTTTTTTGCCCCCCACTCAGCTGATTGAGCGGCAGATGGTAGTGATCTGGCCCAAAGCCGAGGCCTTGCAGGGTGTGCTCCACGCGCACATCATAATCGTACCCGCCAGCTTCTTCATAGGCGGTCAGCAGCTCGCCATATTCATCATAGACGCTGGAATCGCCGGCGCTTATCAGCGCTTCCAGCTCGCGCAGGCGGCGTTCCATCACATACAGCGGCTCGAACACCGACAGCATCTCGTCAATCAGGGGGGTATTGGCATCCCCAAGGGCTTCTATCGCCTCTTGCCGCAGATAGCCGACGGTCAGGCCGTTCATGCGATTGACCGTGCCCTCCACGGGTGTTTCGAGGCCGGCAAGGATTTGCAGCAAGCTGGTCTTGCCCACCCCGTTTGGCCCGACCAGCCCGATGCGGCTGTCGTGTTCTATCCGCCCGCCAAGGCCGCCGAACACGTCGTATCCGGCAAAGTTCTGGGCAAGGTCATGAAAGGTGAGCAAAGACATGATGGGCAGTCCTGAGAGGTGATTTTAGGGTTCATAAGGGTTCATAAAATGTCATGAACGATGACAGTGTATGACAAAACGCGGTGATGCGTCAAGCACTGACGCGGGGATATACCCGATAATCGGGGGGCTTGCGCCGGCTGTGGGGATGCTGTACCGTTGGCAGCTGCATGTTGTGTGTTTTGAGGATGGTTTTGACCCCGATGCTGACGCCAATCACCCCTGATGCCCGTCAATGGGACGAGTTTGTCCGTGCTCAGCCCAATGCGCACCTGCTTCAGCTTTCGGGCTGGGGGGCGCTGAAGGGGGCGTTTGGTTGGTCGTCAGAGCGGGTGGCGCTGGCCGATGAGGATGGGCGTATCCGCGCGGGGGCGCAGGTGCTGTATCGGGCGTTTCCGGCGCGCTTGTTCCATATGGCCTATGTGCCGATGGGGGGATATGTCTCGGCAGACGAGCAGTGGCCGATGCTGTGGCAGGCGGTGCGCCGCGCGGCATCTCGTCATCGCACGGCGTTTATCAAGTGGGAGCCGGGGCTGTTTTTGGGGCAGGACAGCGGCCCACAGCCCGCTGCAATGGGCTTTGTGCCTGCCCCGCAGACGGTTCAGCCGCCGCGTACCATCGTGCTGGATTTGTCGCTGGATGAAGGGACACTGCTGGCGCGCATGAATCAGGGGACGCGGCGCAAAATCCGCCAGTCACAGAAGGGGGATGTGCGCTACTTTGTGGCCGAGACGCCGGCAGATGCGGCGCGTTTTGCCGCGCTGATGCAAGTTACGGGGGAGCGCAACGACTTTGGGGTGCACAACGAGGCGTATTATCGCATGGCCCATGCGCTGTTTGCCCCGCGTGACGCGGCGCTGGTGCTGGCAGAGCACGAGGGGGATTTGCTGGCAGGGGTGTTTGTGGCGGCGGTGGATGGCGCGCGCGGTGGACAGGCGTGGTATCTGTATGGGGCGTCTGCCGACATCAAGCGCGATTTGATGGCGTCTTATGGGGTGCAGTGGGCGGCCATCCAGTGGGCACGGTCACGCGGCTGTGCGTGGTATGACTTGTGGGGCATCCCCGATGAGGACGAGGCGACGCTGGAGGCGCAGTTTCAGCAGCGGCGTGACGGGTTGTGGGGCGTTTATGGGTTCAAGCGCGGCTGGGGTGGGCAGGTGGTGCGCTCTGCCGGCACGTGGGACATGCCCACCCTCAGGCCGATTTATGCGCTGTATGGTCAGATGCTGCGCCGACGCGGGGGTTAACCTTCGCTGCTGGCGGGGGGAGCTGCCGGCGGCGGATTGGCGCTGAGGTCGCGCTCAACCTTGTCCAGCGATTCACCATCCAGCAGGCGTTTGGCGGTTTCTTGATAGGGCAGGGCCTGCTCTGGTGAGAGGCCGCCGCCGTATTTTTCGCCAAACTGCTGAAACATCTGTCCAACCTGCCGGCTGTCGCCGCTGTCGAACACCGAGACCATCTCGTTGACGCTGAGGCCGGTGTAATCGCGCGAGGGGGCTTTGACGGCTACTTTGCCAATGAGGCGGCTAGCCTGTGTGCTGCCGCACTGTGGGCAGGTAGGCACAAGGGCGTCATAGTCGGCATAACTGCGGACGTGGAGGGTATAGCGGGTGCGGCAGGCTTTGCAGCGAAAATCGTAGCTGTGCATGAGGTGTGATTCCGTATCGATTGCTGATGGGGGTGATGCTATCACGGTTGGATAAGAGGCGTACTAACGCCAACACATCAGGCGCTGGCGGCTCGCAGTGCGTTCAGCATCTCGGCGGCACTGCCCCAGCGCTGTTCGGCATCTTTGGCCATGGCACGGGCAATCACGGCGCTGACTGCCGGCGGCAGGGTGGGGTTGTGCTTGCGGATGTCGGGCGGGGGCTGCTGTAGGTGCGCGAACAGCACATAGGCAGGGTTGCCGCCAAAAGGCGGCTGGCCAGACAGCATCTCATACAAAATCACGCCCAACGCATACAGGTCGGCGCGTGGAGTCACCGCTTTGGAGGACTGAATCTGTTCAGGGGCCATATACAAAATCGTGCCGATAGCGCCGCTGCCGGTCAGAGTGTCGCCACCAGAGAATTTGGCCACCCCAAAATCGACCAGCATCGGCACGGGGGTGCTGCCATCGCGCGAGGCGCGCAGCAGGATATTGGCCGGCTTTAGGTCGCGATGGATGATGCCTTGGGCGTGGGCATGGTCGAGCGCTGCGGCAGTCCCACTTAGGATGAGCAGTGTGTCGTTCAGCGGGAGTGCGCCGCGCTGCTGCATCAGGGTATCAAGGCTGATGCCGTCCACCCATTCCATAGCGATAAAGGGCTGTGGGGCGTCACCTGCCGCATAGAAGCGCACGATATTGGGGTGATTTAGGCCGGCCATCGCCTCGGCCTCGCGCTGGAAGCGCTGGGTGTGCTCTGTTGATGCGGTGGCCAGAACGGTCTTGAGGGCCACCGTTTGCCCATCTTTGCTGGCGCGATACACCTCACCCATCGCCCCGCGGCCAATCAGGGCTTCGATTTGATAGCCGCCCAGTTTTTGGCCCGTCCATACCCCAAAAGCGGCGCGGTGATTGGCACGTTCGGCCTTTGCCAGCTGAAACAAGTCGAAGCGCCAGCGGTACAGCCGGCGGTCAAGCAGGTTTTGGATGCGCCGGCGCGCTGGGTCAAACAGTACGCCGGCCAGCAGCACCCCCCCGACGAATGGCACACCGTCTAGCCAATCGCCGGTGAGGGTGCGCACGCCCACCACAAACCCCACAAACACCCCCGCTAGCGTCAGGGTAGTTAGCGCCACCACCAGCGAGCGATTGATGATCAGGTCGATGTCCCACAATCTGCTGCGAGTGATGGCGATGGCCATCGAGATCGGGATGATGTTGGTGGGGATGAACAGCAGCAGGGTATTGGCTGTGATGCGATAAATCAGGTGGGTGGTGGGATAATCGTGCAGCAGCGCCGGCACAAATGCATCAAGGATGGTGAATGGGGTGAGGGTGCTGGCGGCCACAAAAAAGGCATAAATCACCCATTTGGTTTGCTGGCGCTCGGTACGCGTGGCGCGATAGCGATAACGCCATGCCTGCATCCCTACCCCGATGAGTACGTATACCGCATTGAGCACAGCTGGCAGTGTGCTGGGTTGGCCGCTGGCATAGTGGCGGATGTCGTGGACGATGGGCAGGATGAACAGCGTGCCAAAGCCCAGATAGAGCTGTGCCAAGCGGTTGGGGACGAAGCGCCCGTTGGGAAACAGCGCCAAAAACCCCAGAATAAACACCCCGCTGTAGATGCGCAGCGCGCTGGGTATCCACCACAAATCGGGGTAGAACTGGGCAAAGCCGATGGCCGCGCGCCCGACATGGATCGGGAAGGTGAGCAGCCCCATCGAGATAATCAGCGCCACCCAATCGTGCGAGCGCTGCCAAAAAATCAACAGGCTGACCAGTGTGCAGGTGATGGGCAGTATCAGGTTGAGGCTGATAAACAAGCTGGTGATGCTGTCTGGGGTCATGCCTAGGCGAGGCAGCCCATCGGCATACAGCGCGGTGGCATCACGCAGCAGCGAACTGACCATGGGTGGGATGGATAGTATATAAAAGGCCAAATAAATCACCGCGGTTAACAGCCATCCGGCCCGCAGCAGGTTGAGCCGCCCACGCGAGATGGTGTGGATGTTTTGGGTGGAGGCGTTGGTGGTGGGGGGTGTGGTCACGGTGGCGGTCTCTTGGTCGTTAAATTTAATCCACGCCCTATTTGACCGCATCTGCGCTGCTTTTGCCCGTACGATTGGTATGGCATGCTCCGACACCCCACACGCGGCGGGGTGTCGGAGCGACCTCTTTCGGGGTGCTAACAGTTGGGGTAGCAGTTGGGGTCTGGGAAGGCGTTGCCAAACGAGCCGGGGACGCGCGTTGGGGCGGGTGGGGGCGGCACGCTGGTATCGACCGGCAGGGCGTCGATGACGGCGCGTGTTTCGATGGCCAGCAGCGCTACCCAACCTTCGGACGTGCCGGCGCGGATTTTGACCCATGGGCTGTAGGGACTGCGAGCCAGCAGCTCCACCTCTGCCCCGCTGGGGATAAAGCCGAGCACGGGGAAGAAGGCATCGGGCGCGGTGCGCACATCAAACCCGCGCGGCGCGATGATGCGCGCCTTATAGCCAAGGTCACCAAGGCGTTGAACTGGCGCGGGGGTGGCTTCATAGGTTTTGGCCACGCTGCTAAAGTCGCCTTGAAGCAGCTCGGCAAACATCCAGCCGGTTTGCCCGCTGGATAAGCGGACGTGCAGCCATGTCGCATCAGGATTTTTGCCCAGCACGCTCATGTTTTCGCCGGCGGGCACTTGCACAATCACCACCGAGTCGGTGCTGGGGGCGGTGCGCAGGTTGACCGGTGCGGTGGTGCGGGCAAAGCCGCCCTGTGCAATCTGGACGGGGCGGTCGAACAGCGCCAGCGGCAGGTGATTGGTGCGTTCTTCATCGACCACGCGCGGGATGGTCAGTGGTGCGACCACAGTGCTGTATTGGCCGGGGGCGTGCAGCGCACTGGTCGATTGGCCGGCGGTGAGGGTTTGGCGCTGACCGAGCGCCAAGGCGCGCATTTCGCCGCTGAGCACCGCATAGACCGTGGTATCGTCTTGGGTTTGGACGGCCAGCGTGCCGTTGAGGTCGATGCTGACCCCGTTGACCACTACGCGCGCCGGCACGCCCGGCACGGGGTTCTGGATAATCAGGGTGCTGTGAGGGGCAAGCTCGCAGGCCACATCGGCATCCACTGTCACCACCTCGATGGCCTGCCACGGTGGGAATTCGGGCGGGGTGACGTTGGTGACGCGCACATCGCCAATCATCAGGCCGGTGAAGGCCACCTGCGAATCAGGCGCAGCCACGCGCAGATAGGCCGCCCCCATGTAATATCCGGTCGGGTCGATGCCTTGTGTGCGGATAGATTGCACCACGCTGGTTTCGACCAGTGCGCCGGTGGCCGACAGCGAATTGGCCACCGGCCCAGCAGGCTCAACTTGTGGGGTTGTGCCGGCGTTGCAGATGTAACCATAGGGCTTGCCCACACAGGCATCGCTGGCCGTCAGCAAGGCAAGGCCCAGCGGCGCGCTACATACCTCGGCGGGGATAATGGCCCGTGGGGGTGGGGTTGGCTCTTGCGCGCGCAGCAGCACACCGCCCATCCATGCGCCGGCCAGCAGCGCTACCCATAACACCCATCTCTTCATCTGGCGATATCCCCTGTGTTGGTTGTTTTTTCACTCATCATCGGCTCGTTTTTGTGGCATACTAGATATGCAAACTGCACAAGCGCCCTGCCGTGGGTGCTTGTCTTAGTCGCCTAAGTTACGTTACTCATGCCCAAAGGATTTCCTTTTATGTTGATTGGCATCCCCAAAGAGATTAAGACGGACGAGAACCGTGTGTCTTTGCCGCCTGCTGCCGTCGGTCAGCTGGTGCAGCACGGGCATACGGTGTATGTCGAGCGCAGCGCCGGCGCGGGCAGCGCTTTTGGTGACGACGAGTATACCAGAGCCGGCGCGGTCATGCTGGACAGCGCCGAGGAGGTATGGCGCAAGGCCGAAATGGTGGTCAAGGTGAAAGAGCCGCAGCCCACCGAATACCCCTATATGCGTGAAGGGCTGGTGCTGTTCACCTATCTGCACCTCGCTGCCGCGCGCGATTTGACGCTGGCGATGCTGGACAGCGGCGTAACTGGCGTGGCCTATGAGACCGTCACCGATGCCCATGGCCGACTGCCCCTGCTCGAGCCGATGAGCGAGGTAGCCGGACGGATGAGCATTCAGGTGGCAGCGCATTACCTTGAGAAAAAACAGGGCGGGCGCGGGGTATTGATGGGCGGTGTGCCGGGCACGCGCCCTGCGCATGTGGTGGTGCTGGGGGGCGGCACGGTGGGCACACAGGCGGCCAAGATGGCGCTGGGGATGGGCGCACAAGTCACCCTGCTGGACATCAACATCGACCGCCTGCGCTACCTCGACGACGTCCTGCACGGGCGCTTTGTCAGCCTGTACAGCAATGCCATCAACATCGAGAACGCCGTCCATACCGCCGATGCGGTGATTGGTGCGGTGCTGGTGACGGGGGCGAAAGCCCCGCGCCTGATACGCCGCGATATGCTGAAGGATATGCCCGATGGCTGCGTCATTGTCGATGTGGCGGTCGATCAGGGCGGATGTGTGGAGACCACCCGTGCCACCACCCACAGCGACCCCACCTATATCATCGATGGGGTGGTGCATTATGGCGTGGCCAACATGCCCGGCGCTGTGCCGCGCACCAGCAGCTTGGCCCTGAGCAATGCCACGCTGCGCTATGTGCTCAAAATCGCTGATTATGGCCTGCAAGACGCCATGCACAGCGACCCGGGCCTTGCCCTTGGCCTCAACATTCATCGCGGCAAGGTGACGCATCCGGCTGTGGCCGACACTTTTGGTTTGCCGCTGGCGGCCAGCGAAGGCCTGCTGGTCTAGGCGCACGAGCCGCCGCACCCTCTCGAGCTGTACCCCCATGGACGGCACTGTGCCGTCCATGTTTGCTGTCTGCCCCCCAAAAAAAAGGGGGCTTGACGGCTTGATAAAACCGGCCTATAAAATATAGGAAGCTATTGATTAGCTTGCTAAGCAAACGAGTGGGGGATTCATTGACCAACGTTTTGTTCTGGATGAAGCGCGCACAGTTGGCTGTGCGTCGGGCGCTGGATGAAGAGATGGCCAGCTTTGGCCTGACCGCTGCACAGGGCGAAATCCTTGGCCCGTTGGCGCACACCCCAGAAGGCATTCTGCATAAGGAATTGGTGGAGTGGCTGGGGGTGTCGTCGCCCACGCTGACCAACCTTGTCGATACGTTAATTGACAAGGGGTTGGTTGAGCGGCGTACCAGCCCACAGGATGGGCGCGCCAAGCGCCTGTATGCCACCGAGGCGGGATGTACGTTGGCCATGCAAATCGTGCGGTCTGCCGGCCAGCGGATGCAGCGCTTGATGGACGGTTTTAGCGAGGCCGAGCGCGAGCAGTTTGGCGACTTTTTGCGCCGTCTGGCACGCAACGCCGGTGACCCGCTGGACATCCCCCCCGATTTGCGTGCGCGCATCGCCGAGGCGCGCCGCCGCCATGGCCTCACTCACGACGGCTTGCCGCTCGATAACGAAGAGTGCTGACCGGCCTGCGGTTGAGCATCGATACCAAACTGGAACTCAGAGGGAGACACATCGTGATGAGCAATCTGCAAAACACCGTCGTGGTAGACGGTGTGAAGAAGTCGTACGGCTCGGTTCAGGCCCTGACAGGGGTCAGTCTGACCGCTGAGGCGGGTAAGGTGTTGGGCCTGCTTGGCCCAAATGGCGCGGGCAAGACCACCATCGTGCGCATCCTGACCACGCTGCTGAAGCCGGATGCGGGCCGCGCGATGGTGGCCGGCATCGATGTGGTGAAGAACCCGGGCGCTGCGCGCCGTGTATTTGGCCTTGCCGGCCAATATCCGGCGGTGGATGAGAGGCTGACCGGTCGCGAGAACCTGAACATGGTCGGGCGGCTGTATCACATGCCGTCGGCATTGGTGAAGCGGCGCACCGACGAGCTGTTGGAGCGCTTCAGCCTGTCAGATGCGGCCAACCGTCCAATCCGCACGTATTCGGGCGGGATGCGCCGCCGCCTTGACCTTGCGGCGGCCATCGTGGTGCACCCGCAGGTGCTGTTTTTGGATGAGCCGACCACCGGCCTTGACCCGCGCACCCGCATGGAGCTGTGGGATGTGATCCGCGAGCTGGTGGCGGATGGCGCGACCCTGCTGCTGACCACGCAGTATCTGGAAGAGGCCGACGCCTTGGCTGACCAGATTGTGATTATCGACAAGGGGGCGGTGATTGCCGAGGGCACGGCCAACCAGCTGAAGTCGCGCTTGCAAAAAGACGTGCTTCAGGTGCGGGTGGGCGACAGCGCACAGGCCGCCGCAGCTTATGAAGTGCTGCAAGCCTTGGGCAACGGCAGCACACAACTCAATACCCAGAGCGGGTGGATTCATGTGCCGGTGACCAACGGCCCGCAGGGCTTGGTCGAAGCGGTGCGCCTGCTGGATGACCGACAGATTGCCATTGCCGACATCAGCCTGCGCCGCCCCTCGCTCGACGATGTCTTCCTTTCCTTGACCGGCAAGCCAACCCACCAAGACTAATCTCATCACAGGAGACTGACAACATGTCGCAAAATGCCATGAGCGTACAGGCGGCGCTGGATGCTGCCGCCAAGGAAGAATCGTTTGGCCAAACCCTCAAGTGGTTTGTGCTGGACACGCTGCAAGTGACGCGGCGCAACCTCACGCACTATGTCCGTCAGCCGCAGCTGATTGTGTTCTCGTTTATCCAGCCGGTCATCTTTGTGCTGCTGTTCACGCAGGTGTTTGGCGGGGCGATGGGGACGGCCATCAGCCTGCTGTATGGCACAGATTACGTCAACTATCTGCTGCCGGGCATCTTTGTGCAGACCGCGCTAATCAGCGGGGTGGCCACCACGGTGGGCCTTGCCAGCGACCTGAGCACCGGCATGATTGACCGGTTTCGGTCGCTGCCGATGAACCGCGCCGCCGTGCTGACCGGACGCACCATCGCAGACACGGTGCGCAGCTTGTTCACCATCACCATCATGATTGTGGTGGGGTCGCTGCTGGGCTTCCGTTTTGGCGGTACGTTTGGCGAGTCGGTGCTGGCGGTGGTGCTGTGCTTGATGTTTGGCTACTGCTGGTCTTGGGTGTTTGCGTGGATTGGCGTGATGGTCAAGGATGCCGAGACCGCCCAGACTGCTGGGTTTATCTGGGTGTTTCCGCTTCAGTTTGCCAGCTCCATCTTCACCCCGTCGCAGACGATGAGCGGCTTTTTGCAGTGGTTTGCCGAGAATCAGCCGCTGTCACTGGCCGCCAACACCATCCGCGCATTGGTGTTGGGCCAGCCGGCCACCCAACTGCTGCCGATGCTGCTGTGGATGGTGGGAATTGTGGCGGTGTTTGCGCCGCTGGCGGTGCTTCAATATACCCGCCGCACCAAGTAGTATCACACGATTGTGCGACGTCCTCCGCGCAGGTCAATCGGCCTGTGCGGGGGCGTGTAAGGTCATGCCGGTACAATCCGCCTGTATGTCACAAACTGAGGGGTCAAAACACAACGATTTAGCGCTACTATTTGGGTTATAGTAAATGCCAAGTTACAATAGCGCTTATCTGGCTGTCCCATCCCTGCACGGGCATCAAGACAAGGATTTATCAGGCATGGATCGCAAATTCCAAATCACCTCGGCCAAAAGCGGCGCTGCCTTTGCGGTGCGCGTGGTCACCCGCTCGGACACGGCAGAAATCACCGGCACTAATGAAGACGGCGCACTGCGCGTACGCCTGACTGCCGACTCGGCAGAAGAGGCCGAGGCCAACAACGAACTGATCGCACTGTTTGCCAGCGTGCTGGGGGTTTCTGCCAAGCAGATCGAAATCGTGGCGGGGCATACCTCGCGCGATAAGATGCTGTGTGTGCTGGAGCTTTCGGCGGCAGAGCTGGAAGCTAAGCTGGGCATTACCGGCCTGTCGTAGGCCTCGCAAACGGGGGCACGGCACTACATGGATAAAGCGGTTGTTCGTGGGGTGGCGCTGTTGTGCGCCGCACTAATGCTGGCGGCATGTGCCGCTGAGCCTGTTTCTACCGTCACCCCGCCCCCCACTCAGCCGCTGAACACCGCCGCCCCTACCCCCACCCCCACGGCTACACTTACCCCCACAGCTACGGTCACACTGCCGCCGTCTGCGGCAGATATTGCCCAAACGCAGGCCGCCCTGCGCACCGCCAGCGCATCAGCCCCATCTGGCACCCCCACCGACCCGATCGCCGAGGAGCTGGCGGCGTTGGCCTTGGCGCGCTTTGCCCGCGAGCAGGGCATTGATGCCGAACGGGTGCGCGTGGTGCGTGTCGAGTCGGTGGTGTGGCCCGATGCCGCGCTGGGCTGTGGCACACCTGCCCCCACCCCCGACGGCGCAACCGCTGCCCCGGGCATCCCGGGCTATCGGGTGCGTGTGCAGGTTCGGCCTGCCGGCGCTGCGGCCACCTATCACACCGATTTTGTGCGCATTTTGCGCTGCGACATCGACCAATAAGCTGACCGATAAACCCCCAATGTCGGGGTCATGATGGGTCAGAGTGGTGATGGACGGCCTGATGAATGGGCTGTACCATGGTTATTGAGTTGTTTTCTCCATTTTATGGGAACTGGTATACCGATGTCTGTTGTCCGACGCTTTGCCCGTTCGGCACTGCCCCACGCCGATTTGCGCAACATCCGCCTGTATTATCTGCTGAACGCCACCGAGAGCGCTTCGTTTATCTCTGGCAACTGGATTTTTTATTGGACGCTGTTTATGTCGTTCAGTGTGTTGGGGGTGGTGGACGCGATTGCCTTTGCCTATGGATTGTTTATGGAAATCCCGACCGGTGCGCTGAGCGACCTGATTGGCAAGCGTTGGTCGGTGCGGGCGGCCATGCTGATGAACGGGGTGGGGTTTGTCGTCATGGGGTTGGCTGGCGGGTTTTGGATGCTGATGCTGGGGTATGGGCTGTTTCAGACCGGTTTGGCGCTGTACAGCGGGGCATCGGAGGCACTAGCCTATGACACGTTGAAAGACCATGGGCGTGAGGCGGATTGGGATCGGGTGACGGCGGCCAACAGCACGATTTCGCTGATGACGATGGTGGTCACCAGCTTGATGGGCATCGGGCTGTATGCACTCGGGCCGAATCTGCCGCATGTGGCGTGGGGCGTGTTGTTTTTGGTGGGATTTGTGCTTTCGTTGGGCCTGCGTGAGCCTTCGACAGAGACCCCGCGGGCAAAATTTGAGCTGCGGGCTTATTTTCGGCAGTTGGCCACCGGGGCACAGCAGCTGCTGAAGCCCAGTCTGCGCCACTTCTTCCCGCTGATTTTTGCGCTGCCGGGGGTGTTTTTTCTGTACAGCTGGGGGATTGTGATGCCGGCGGTGGGCATCCAGTTTGGGCTGGATGCTGAGGCGCTGGGCGTGTTTGTGGCGGTGGTGTATCTGGTGGTGGCGGTGGGGGTGCGGTTGCTGCCCGCTGTCCGCCGGCGCTGGGGGGATTTGGGCGGTCTGACGGTGTTGTGCCTGCTGATGGTGGTCTCGCTGCTGGGGATGGCGCTGCCGCTGGGGCGTGCGGGCGTGGTGGTAATGTTCACCATGCACCTTGGTGGGTCGGTCAGCCGGGCGTGGATGTCGATTGTGGTCAATGAGCGCACGCCGTCGGCCATCCGCGCCACTACGCTTTCGACGATGGCGCTGCTGTATAAGCTGCCCTATGTGTTGGTGGCTGCGGCAGCCGGTGTGGTGATTGAGGCGGGGCATCTGGGGACGTTTACGGTGGTCACCGGCGTGACGGCGCTGGCGCTGTTGGGGGTGGGGCTGATGCTGGCGCGTGCTGAGCGCCGCCGGCAGATGGCCCTGCCGGCGGCCTGATCGCTAGAGCGCGGCGGCAACCTGCGCCGCGACCCGCGCATTGTTGACCAGCAGGGAGGTATTGGCGCGTCGGCTGTGCCCTTCGGTCAGTTCGGCCACGCGGGCAAGGACGAACGGGGTGACGTCTTTGCCGTGGATGCCGGCGGCATCTGCCTCACGGGTGGCCTGCTCGATGGCCTGCTCGGCCACCGCGTCGGGCAGCGCATCGGCCTCGGGTACGGGCACGCCCAGCAGAACCCCATGGCCCATCTTGAGGCGCAAGCTGGCGCGCACGATTTCGGCGGCCTGCTGGGGGGTTTCAATCCGGGCGGTCACGGGCAGGCCTGACGTGCGCGAATAGAAGGCCGGCAGTTCGTCCGTCTGATAGCCCAAGACGGGGACGCCGTGGGTCTCCAGCACTTCCATGGTCAGCGGCAGGTCTAAAATCGACTTGGCGCCGCTGCATACCACCAGCACCGGCGTGCGGCCCAGCTCCAGCAGGTCGGCGCTGACATCAAACGGGTGGCCGCGGTGCACGCCGCCGATGCCGCCGGTGGCAAACACGCGCACGCCGGCCCAGTCGGCCACAATCATCGTGCCGGCCACGGTGGTAGCGCCGTCCTCGCGCAGGCCGACCGTGATGGGCAGGTCGCGCCGGCTGCATTTGCGCACGCTGCCGGATGGCGCTTGGCCGAGGCGGTCGATGTCGTCATGGCTGAGGCCGACGGTGATTTTGCCCCGCAGCACTGCGATGGTGGCCGGCACTGCGCCGCCATCACGCACGGCCTGCTCCATGTTTAGGGCGGTCTGGACGTTGTGCGGATAAGGCAAACCGTGGGTAATCACGGTTGATTCGAGCGCGACGACGGGCCGGCGCTCGGACAGCGCATCGGCTACTTCGGGCGAGAGAATGAGATCGGGGCGCATGGGTAGGGCCTCCTGTGTGGGCGGATATGGCGGGTATTATATATCATGCGGCGGCCCGCCCTGTGTCCGCACAAAAACGCCCCTTTCTGCAGTCGAGAAAGAGGCGGTACAGCTGTGGGACAGCGCGTGTTATTTAATCACGCGCAAAACCGAGATGACCTTGCCCTGAATCTGCACCACCTGCGCCGGCACGCGGATGGCTTCCATGGTGGGGTGGGCAGGTTGAAGGCGGACGGTCTCACCCTCAAAATAGATGTGTTTGAGGGTGGTTTCGCCGCGGTCGGTCAGCCAGACCGATACCATGTCGCCGTTTTTGACGTTCTCACCGCTGCGCAGCAGCACCACGTCGCCATCCCGAATCATGGCGTCAATCATCGAGTCGCCTTTGACGCGCAGGGCAAACACTTCTTCGGGGTCAAGCCCGTTCAGCACCGTCTCGGCCAGCTCCACGCGGCTTTCGTCGTCATTCAGGTAGGGGTTGTCTTCGGGGACGGGCAGGGGCTTGCCAGCGACGATCAAACCGGCATACTTGATTTTAATCGGGTGGGTGGGGGCAGAGACCAGATGGCGGCGCAGGGCCGGCGGCATCTTTTCGGTCACCAGCTTTAGCCCGCGCGACTTGGTGGAGGTGCGCGTCAGGTAACCGAGGCGGGTCAGCTTGTTCAGATTGTAGTTGACCACCGAGGTTGAGGCGATGCCGGTGGCTTCGCCGATTTCGCGGATGGTCGGGGGAAACCCGTACTGCTGCACGTGTTTCTCGATAAACGAGATGATGGCCTTCTGACGGTCTGTCAGACGTTCTGATTTCGTACGCATGGCGTAAATTCCTCCTAAAAAACACGCTTTCGAAAGAGTGTTCTAAAATGATGATAGACGAACGAACGTTCGTGTGTCAAGCGGTTGGCCGGCGCATTCGCCCAAAATCGCGCCCGATGTTACAATTTGCCACAGTTTGCAGAGCCATACTTTGCCCGTGCCTGTCTGCTGTATAGGGGGCTTCAGCGCATGAATGACCAAGATTTTGACTCGATGTTCGAAAACGAAAGCCAACAGCCTCTGGAGCAGACGGATGCGTCATCGGGTGGGCCGGTACGTTCTGTGGAAGAGTTTGAGGCCGAGGTTCGCCGTCAGATTGCCATCCTCAGCTCGGCCAAAAACCCGGCCAAAGCGCGTGTCGAGGCGGCACTGTGGCTGGGCGAAAGCGCCCAATTCGAGGCCATCCGCCCGTTGATTGCGGTATATAAACGCGATACCAAAAACCCCAAGGTGCAGCAGGCGGCGGCCTATGCCTTGGGGATGTTCAAGACGCTGGATGCGGCCATCTACCGCGAGGCGGGCGAGACGGTGGAAGACGCCATCTACAGCCCCGAAAACGCCGATGTGCTGAACACCATCACCGCGATTGTTTTTTATGATAAGCGCGGCAGGCGACGCGGCGGCGGCGGGCTGCTGCGCCTGATGGGGGTGTTGGTTTTGATATTGGCGGCTTTGACAGCGGCCTATTTGTTTGTGCCGCAGGGGGGCTTAACCCAGCTGTTGACCATCCCGACAGCCACCCCGACCCCGACCATCGACCCGAACGCGCCGACAGCCACCCCGACCCCGACCGAGACCGAAGTCCCGACCGAAACCCCGACCCCGACCGCCACGCCCGGCATCCCCCCGCAGGAGCTGCGCGCCATCCTCTCCGATTTGTACACGCTGATTGACCGCTCGACCGCCCAGCGCGACTTTCTGCAAGGCCTAGAGACGGTGTGGACGGCGTTGTCGAACGACCTCAGCCAGACCAGCATCGCCAATGCCTGCCGCGCCCAACCGCCTGACGTACCGGCGGATTATCGCTTGTCTGCCGAGTATGCGGCCATCCTCCCCGCCCTGCGCGAGGCGGTGGATTATGTGAACACTGGGTTGGCGCTGTCGCGCGACGGGTGGCGCTACTTCCGTGATGGGTGCAACAACGGGGATGTTGCCTCGCGCGTGCAGACCGGCCTGAGCATCATCCAGACGGCGCGGAGCAGCTTTGCCAGCGCGCGGCGTATTCTGGATGGCTTGCGCTAGTCGCCCGCTATTGACGATGGCGCTTGCGATAGGGCAGAATCAGGCACAGAGATGCACCTTGTGTTTTTTTGAGCAAAGGATGAACCACCATGGCACATCATGAAGAAGAATCGCCGGGGATGAAGCACGACATCGGGCTGACGCCCGTGACGCTGGGCCTTGCGATTTTGGCTGGCAGCGGGATGACCCTGATGATTGTGGCCGGCGCGATCGGCGTGATTACTGGGCAGGGCGTGGAGCTGATGTTCATCATCGGCACGTTAGCGCTGATTGGTGGCGGCGCGGCGTGGATGGCGATTGAGCGCCCCTTCACGCACTTTGACGACATCAATCAGCCGCTGGACGGCGGCCATGGGCACGGGCACGCCGCTGAAGCCGACGACGCGCACGCCGAAGCCCACGGCGCGCATCACTAAATTGGGATTATGCCCACCATTCCGGCGCGTGTGCCGGTCGGTGATGCCATAGAGGGGGTGCTGCTGCGCGCTGGTGACCGACTGGTGCTGGCCCGCAGTGCCCCCTCTGACGTTGTGCCTGCTGTGGCTGGTTTGTTGATGGTGCGCTACGGGGTGCGCTATCTGGGAAAGCCGTTCGTGGCGATTGTGCCGGCGCTGGTGGCGCTGGATTACGGCGATTTTTTGACCGGTGATGCCGCGTGGGAATTTGTGACCAAGCGCAGCAACCTATACCCCCGTTCGGATGTGATTGGGCATCGGCATGATGGGGTGGATGAGATGCTGCCGCTGAAGCACCTTGACCTTGCGCTGCCGCCGATGGTGCTGGTGTATGCCGATGAGGCGGCAGTTGTGCCATTGGGTGAGGTGTGGGCCTTGCTGGGCGCGCCGTCGGATTTTCCGGCGCGTGCGGCCAATGTCCTGCCGTGCTATCCCTCGTGGTCAGCAGTGATGGAGCGCGCCGCTGATGTTGATGGGTGATGCGGTTCGGGCGGGGCGGGCGCGCTTGAGCGAGGTATCTGGCAGTGCGGCCCTTGATGCGCAGCTGTTGATGGCCGAGGTGCTTGGCATCAGCAGGGCGCAGGTGCTGGCCCACCCCGAACGCCCCCTGACGCCTGACCAATACGCCCGTTTTGAGGCGCTGATTGCGCGCCGTGCTGCTGGCGAGCCGGTGGCGTATTTGTTGGGGCGGCAGGCCTTTTATGACCGCGAGTTTGAGGTGTCCCCGGCGGTATTAATCCCTCGCCCTGAGACCGAAGAACTGTTGGAGCGCGCTCTGAATGCCCCGCAAGCACAGCGCGATGGCTGTGTGGTGGTGGATGTGGGGACAGGCAGCGGCGCATTGGCGGTGACGTTTGCCGCACTGCGCCCACAAGCGCGCGTTTATGCCATCGACATCAGCGCTGAGGCGCTGTATATCGCCCGCCGCAATGCACAGGCCAATCGGGCGCAGGTTCACTTTTTGCATGGGGATTTGCTTGCGCCGCTGGCTGCGTTGGGCGAGGTGCGCGCCGACATCATCATGGCCAACCTGCCTTATATTGACAGCGAGGTTGTGTCGACGCTGGATGTCAGCCTATATGAGCCGACGCTGGCGCTGGATGGCGGGCCAGACGGCCTTGACCTTGTCCGGCGGTTTTTTGTGCAAGCGCCCCCGCTGGTTCAGGCGGGGGCGCTGCTGCTGCTCGAAATCGGCTATGATCAGGGGGCACGGGCGGCGGCGCTGGCGCGGGCGGCCTTTACAGGTGCACAGGTCACGGTCTATCCAGACTTTGCCGGCCACGACCGGATTGTCGAGGTGGTGCTGCCGGCGGGCTAGAGTTCGTCCCCGATGAACGAAGACGGCGGCTTGACCGTGAACATATAACCCACGCCGCGCTCAGTGCGTATATAGTGTGGATGGTGGCTGTCGGCCTCCAGCTTGCGGCGCAGGCGGTGCATGTGCACGCGCAGGGTGTCCTCAAAGACGTTTTCTTCGGGCCACACGCGCGCAATCAACATGCGGTTTTCGACCACGCGCCCCGCATTGCGCAGCAGCACATGCAGCAGGATCGATTCGGTCGGGGTCATGGTGATGGATTTGCCGTCCAGAATCACGCGGTTGTGGGCAAAGTCGATTTGCAGGTGCGCGTCGATTTCGACGATCGGTTCGTTGGCATAGTCTAGGCTGGGCATCCGCGCCAAAACCACGCGGATGCGGGCCTCTAGCTCGCGCGCGTCGAACGGTTTGACGACGAAGTCCTCGGCATATTTTTTGAGGCCCTGCACCACTGTGTCGGTATCACGCACGGCGGTGACAAAGATGATGGGCACGTCGGCCATCGACTTCAGGCGGCTGGCAAACTCAAACCCATGCATGTTGTTGGGCAGCATCAGGTCTACCAATGCAATATGTGGTAAGCCTTCGTTACGAATATATTCAAGGGCGGACGGCCCATCTTCCATCCCGATGACCTCGAATCCGCTGCGAGAGAGATGGTCTGTAACCAGCTTACGGATCTTATCGTCGTCTTCGACGATCAGCACTTTGGATTTTCTCACGGGTGTTTTCCTCTGGATATTCAGGCAAATTGAAGCAGTAGGAACTGTATGGATGTTGTTCCTATGCAAATATAACGCAATCGTGCAAGATAATCTGAAATATAACTGATATGTAATACTTCGTCAATACGGCAAACATGAGTGTATGATAGGCTAATAATGGAAACGCAACCCTTAACGATTGGAAAACAAGGACTATTCTCCTGATGGAACCCGAATCGAAGCGCCGTGTGCACCCGTTGGAGCGCCGCCCCGAGACTGATGTTGATGATGATGCGCCCCCGCCCCGCCGCGAGCCGCCCGTCCCGTTTCGCAGCACGCCGTGGGTGTGGATATTAATTGCGATTAATGCGTTGGTGTTTGTGGCTGGGCTGATTGACCGCGATTTTGGGGGGTGGCTGCGCTTTAGTGCGGGCAATCAGGGGGTGGCGGTGCTGTTGTTTGGGCAGACATGGCGGTTGTTTACCAGCATGTTTTTGCATGCCAACATCCTGCATATTGCGTTTAATATGCTGGCGCTCTACAACCTTGGCATCGGGTTGGAGCGGTTGTTGGGGCATGGCCGGTTTTTGACGGTGTATTTGCTGAGCGGGTTGGGCGGCTCGGTTTTTAGCGTGTTGTTCAATGAGCCGCGGGTGCTGTCGGTGGGGGCATCGGGGGCGGTGTTTGGCCTGATGGGCGGGCTGATGGCCTATTTTTGGCTCAACCGGCATGTGATGGGGGATGTGTCGCGGGTGCTGCGACAGCTGGTGTTTTATCTGCTCCTCAATCTGGCGATTGGGCTGACGCCCGGGTCTGGCATCGACAATGCGGCGCATATCGGGGGGTTTTTGGTGGGGGCGCTGCTGACGGCTTGGATTGGGCCACGGCTGCGCGTGGTGCAGGTAGTGCCCAATTCGTTCGAGACGGCGTTTGGCGGCATCACCGAGCCGTTTGTGCGGGTGGTAGATGTGCGTCAGCGGGCCAATAGGCCGCTGCGGGTGCTGATGTTTGTGGGCGGGCTGTGGCTGCTGCTGCTGGCAGCACGGATGCGCTTTCCGTTTTGATGAGCTGCCGGTCGGTGCGGGTTTTGAACCCTGTGATGCGGTGAGGCGTATAGTGTGATAGACACTGGCATCACCCATACAGGGGCAACCGACGGTGACCGATACCGCACAACTCACGCCGTGGCTTTTGGCCGCACAGGCCGGCGCACCCGGCGCCTTCGAGCAGATTTATGCGCTGCTGGCGCCAGAGGTGCTGCGGTTTGTGCGCCGCCTGCTCAACGATGACGCGGTGTGTGACGATGTGGTGCAGGACACGTTTCTGACGCTGTTCATTCACCTTGCCGAGATGACCCCGCCCGAAAAGCTGCGCCCGTATACCTTTCGGGTGGCGCGCAATGCGTGCTATGACGTCATGCGGGCGTGGGGGCGGCGGGGCGGTGTGTCGCTGGACGATGACCTTGCGCAGGAGCGCATTGCGTTTGCGCTGCATGACGAGGCGGATGCGCCTGATGAGCTGGCGCATTGGCTGTTGTTGAGCCTTGAAGTGCGTGAGGCCATCGACCGCTTGCCAGAACTTCAGCGCCAGACGCTGATTTTGTTTTGCGAGGAGGACATGAGCCACGCCGAAATCGCCGAGGTGATGGGTGTGAGCATCGGGACGGTGAAGTCGCGCTTGTTCAACGCCAAAAAGACCCTGCGCGGTCTGGTGCGCCCCGAAGTGCTGTTGGCCATTCAAGATGAAGCGCCGGCTTCAATGCCGGAGGCTGCTGCCACCGAGGCAGACCCGCTGTTAATAAGGAGCTAACCGATGAACCCCGAAACACAGAAAGAATTGGCACAGGTGCTGCAAGCGGCACGTGCCGTCCACCGTGCGCTAGAGCGTGCTTATGCCACCGACGCATTGGAAGGCGTGGGCGAGATGGCCCTGCCGCAGTATCAGGCCCTGCATGGGCGTGTGATGGAACTGCTGCCGGACGATTTTTTCGTCGGCACTCTGAAATATAACCCCGACACTGCGCAGACCGAGGCGCGCCGACTGGTGGCGCAGCTGGTGCTGTTGTTGGGGCAGCTGACCGACTATCTGGAGGGGATGATGCCGTTCCCGTCTCGCCCGTCGGCGGCGCGCCCGCCGATCCCGCCTGTGCCGCCGATTCCGCCTGTGCCCCCCGTGCCGCCGATTGCCCCGCGCCCGCAGGTGCGCGTCAAGATTGAGGGGGATGACGGGGAGGCCTTTGAGATTGATTCGGAGAATCTGGATCGGCTGAAGGATGAGCTGCGCCGCGGTGCAGATCAATGGCGGGACGTTGGGCGCGATATTCAAGAGCAGGTGATGCGCCTGACGCGCAAGACGGTGGATCGGGCGGTGAGCGCCTTTGACTTTCGGGATGGGCGCGAGGTGCGTCTGCGCGGGGCGAATCTGGCCGGCAAGGACATGTCGAATGCCGACCTTGTGGATGCGGACTTGAGCGGGGCGAATCTGAGCGGGGCGATTTTGAACGATGCCGATTTGACTGATGCGAGCCTGCGCGGGGCGAATTTGTCGAATGCCAACCTCAACGACGCCGACTTGACCGATTGCAACGCCGACAGCGCCAACTTTACGGGGGCGTCGCTGATGAACGCCACGCTGCGTGATGCGACGCTGCGGGCGGCCAACTTTGGCAAAGCCAACCTGCACAACGCCGAGCTGAGTGATGCCACCGCTGATAATGCCAACTTTGAGGCTGCGGTGCTGACACAGGCCTCGCTGAGTGATGCGGGGCTGCGGGCCGCCAATCTCCAGAATGTACGGGCTGGCGGCGCAGACTTCTCGGATGTGGAGGCGGCGGGCGCAAACTTTGGCGAGGCAGAGCTGGGCAGCGCGCTGCTGCGGGATGCCAATCTGCGCGGGGCGAACTTTGCGCAGGCCAAGGCCGAGAACGCCGACTTTGAAAATGCGCGCGTGCAGGGGGGCAACTTCAGCGGCGCGGTGCTGACCAACGTCAACTTTTGTGATGTTGACCTGACAGGGGCAAATTTTGACGGCGCACACTTGCTCAACGCCAGCTTTAAGGGGGCAAACCTGACCGGCGCAAACTTTGTCAATGCCGAGCTGAAGGGTGCGGATATGGAAGATGCCACCCTGACCGGAGCGATCCTGCCGGATGGCTCGCGCTTTCGCAAGCCGCACGATCTGGAGCGGTTTGGGGTGGCGGGCTGGGAAGACTAACACACCGCAAAGCGCAAGAGGTGGATGGGATGCCCCGTCCACCTCTTTTTCGTGTCGTTAGCGCCGGCGCTGCGCATCGAGGGCGGCAAAGGCCGCCAGCGCCACGATGCTCTCGACATCGTCGCCAGCTTGCAGCACCTGCACCGGCGCACCTGCGCCCAGCAGTACCGGCCCGATGGCCTCGGCTTCGGTCAGGCGCGCCAGCAGTTTATAGGCGATGTTGGCGCTGGCAAGGCCGGGGAAGACCAGCACGTTGGCGTCTTTGATGCGGCTGAACGGGAAGCGCTCGTTGACGATGTCTTCGACCACGGCGGTATCGGCCTGCATCTCGCCATCCACTGGGATGTCGGGGCGTTGGCGAAACACCAGCTCGACCGCCTCGCGCATCTTGGCCGATAGGGCATGGTCAACGCTGCCAAAGTTGCTAAACGACAGCATCGCCACGCGCGGTGAGTGACCGAGGCTGCGGGCAAAGTCAGCGGCGCTGATGGCGATTTGGGCCAATTCTTCGGCGGTCGGGTCGATGTTGATGGTGGTGTCGGTGAAGAAGTAAACGCGGTTGCGCACGATGATGATGTAGACCCCGCTGACGGTGCGGACGCCGTTGCGCCGTCCCAGCACCTGAAAGGCCGGTCGGGCGACGTCGGGGTATTCACGGCTGAGGCCGCTGACATAGGCATCGGCCTGACCCATGCGCACCATCATTGGGGCATAAAAGCTGACGCTGCGCAGCATGGATTGAGCGCGGTTGAGGTTAACCCCTTTGCGCTGGCGCAGGCGGTACAGCTCTTCCAGATAGCGGCGGTAGTTGGGGTCGGTGGTTGGGCCGGGGCTGACGATGTGAGGTAACCAATTGTGAAAGCCCAGCTCGGCAATCTCGCGCTGAATCACCTCGGCGCTGCCCAGCAGAATCGGCGTGCCGATGCCTTCTTCGTCGATGCGGTGGGCGGCGCGGATGATTTTGGCCTCTTCGCCCTCGGCAAACACAATGCGCTGACGTGGGCCGGCCTTGACCATATTGAATAGGGTATAGCGGAACTGCTGGCCATATCCCTGCCGGCGGATGAGTTCATCACGGTAGGCGTTGAGGTCGATGCTGCGGCGTGCCACGCCCGACTGCATGGCGGCGTTGGCCACGGCGGGCGCAACCCACAACAGCACACGCGGGTCAAGCGGCTTGGGGATAAGGTAATCTGGCCCAAACTTGAGCTGGCGCACCCCATAGGCCGACATCACCCCGTCGGGCACGTCCTCGTGCGCAAGGCGGGCAAGGGCATGACAGGCGGCCAGCTTCATCGGTTCGTTGATCTGGCGGGCATAGACATCGAGCGCGCCGCGGAACAGAAACGGGAAGCCGAGCACATTGTTGACCTGATTGGGGAAGTCGCTGCGTCCGGTGGCGATGATGGCATCTGGGCGGGCGGCGCGGGCCACATCGGGCATGATTTCGGGCGTGGGGTTGGCCAGCGCAAAGATGATCGGGTTGGGGGCCATGGTTTGCAGCATCTCGGGCGTGACGATGTTGCCTGCCGAGAGGCCCAGCATCAGGTCTGCGCCAACCAGCGCATCCGCCAGCGTGCGCTTATCAGTAGGGTGGGCAAAGCGCGCTTTATATTCGTCCATCTCCACCTCGCGCCCTTCGTATACCACCCCGTGTATATCGACCAGCGTCACGTTTTGGCGCGGGACGCCAAGGCCCACATAGAACTCGGCACTGGCGATGCCAGCTGCCCCTGCCCCGATGATGGTGACCTTGAGGCTGCGGATGTCGCGTCCGGTCACCTCGAGCGCGTTGAGCAGGGCCGCGCCGGTGATGATGGCCGTGCCGTGCTGGTCGTCATGAAAGACCGGGATGTCGAGTTCTTCGCGCAGGCGGCGCTCCACCTCAAAGCATTCGGGGGCTTTGATGTCCTCGAGGTTGATGCCGCCAAAGGTCGGGGCGATGGCACGCACCGCTGCCACGATTTCATCGGCGGTTTTGGCGTTTAGCTCGATGTCGAACACGTCGATGTCGGCAAAGCGCTTAAACAGCACCCCTTTGCCTTCCATCACCGGCTTGGACGCGCTCGGGCCAAGGTTGCCAAGGCCAAGGATGGCCGAGCCGTTGCTGACCACCCCGATCAGGTTGGGCTTGGCGGTCAGCTCGTATTCGGTGAGCGGGTCGCGGCTGATTTCCAACACGGCCTCGGCCACCCCGGGCGAATAGGCCAGCGCGAGGTCACGCTGGGTGGTCAGGGGCTTGGTGGGGCGGATTTCGAGCTTGCCGGGCCGGCCCTGCCGGTGATAATCGAGCGCGTCGTGTTTGGTAATCGACATGGCAACCGATGTCCTTGTGCTGGTGAATCGTCAAAAGTGCCCGAGAGCTGCTGAACAGTTTGCATAACCCTGTGGATACTGCATATTTTAACCCATCAGGGTTGGCTTTGGTTGCGCGTTGGTGGCCTTAACTAAGGGTTGAATGGGCCGAATTGTGCGTTTCGTACGACAACTTATCATGATTCCCCGCCCTCGCGCCGCGTTGGGCCGGCGCTTATAATGCCATTGTTCTCCATATCACAAGCGCGATATAGGCATGGGAGGGTTTGCCAATGGGCAACGCCAATCACAAGCGTCTGGTCATTCCGGGGCCGGTAGAGGTTCGTGAAGAGATTTTGCAAGCACAAACCGAGTGGATGATCGGCCACCGCTCGACCGCATTTGCCGACCTGTATGGTCGCCTACACAGCAAGCTGCAAACCGCCTTCCAGACGCAAAACCGCGTCGTGATGATTGGGGCGTCGGGGACGGGGTTCTGGGAGGCCGCCTCGCGCAACTGCATCCGCGATGACCGCAAGGCGCTGCATCTGGTCGGTGGGGCGTTCAGCGAGCGCTGGGCCGAAATCAGCAAGGCCAACGGCAAGCAGGTGGACGTGATCGAGGTGGCGTGGGGACAAGCTCACACCGCCGAGATGGTGGCTGATGCGCTGAAAAAGCAGGCCTATGACGCGGTCTGTGTGGTGCACAACGAGACCAGCACCGGCATCACCAACCCGATTGCCGCCATTGGCGAGGTGGTGAAGGGCTACGAAGACACGTTGTTCCTTGTCGATACCGTCAGCGGGTTTTTGGGCGCTGAGCTGCGCACCGACGCATGGGGCATCGACTTTGCCCTGACCAGCAGCCAAAAGGCCTTTGCGCTGCCGCCGGGTATGGCCTTTGCCGCCATCAGCGAGCGGGTGCTGGCGCGCGCCAAGCAGATTCCCTATCGCGGGTATTATTTTGACCTGATTGAGATTGCCAAGAGCGGCGACAAGAACAACACCCCGTCCACCCCGCCCATCAGCATCATGTTTGCTGCCGATAAGCAGCTGGATGATGTGATGGCCGAGGGCCTCGAAAACCGTTGGGCGCGTCACCTCAACATGCGCGCCATGACCCATCAGTGGGCCGACTCACGCGGGTTTGGGGTGTTTGCCGAGCGTGCGTATGCCAGCCCAACCGTGACCACGGTTGACAACCGCGGCAAGCAGATTGACGTGGATGCGATGGCCAAGTTCATGAGCGGCAAGCAGTTCAGCATGGACAAGGGCTATGGCAAGATTAAGGGCACGACGTTCCGCATCGCGCACATGGGCGATATGCAGCCTGCCACGCTTGAAGAAGTGTTGGCCGGCCTTGATGAGTTTATCGGCGCGTAACAGCCGCGCGTTTTGAGGAGTTCACCCCCTATGACGTTCCATGTTCTGATTTCTGATAACGTAGACAAGCGCGCGGTGGCCCTGCTGCAAGACAACCCCGCCATCCGCGTGACCTTTGAAGGCGATATGCCGCGCGACAAGGTGCTGTCGGTGATTGCCGACGCCGATGCGCTGGTGATTCGCAGCGCCACCAAGGCCGATGCCACCCTGCTGCAAAGCGCTACCAAGCTCAAGGCGATTGCGCGCGCCGGCGTGGGGGTAGACAACGTAGACCTGAACGTGGCCACCGAAAAAGGCATTGTGGTGATGAACACGCCTGATGGCAACACCATCAGCACCGCCGAGTTCACCTTTGGGCTGATGCTGTCGCTGGCGCGCCACATCCCGCAGGCGCACGACAGCCTTGGCGGTGGCAAGTGGGATCGCAAGTCGTTTACGGGGGTGGAGCTGCGCGGCAAGACGCTGGGCGTGGTCGGCTTTGGCCGGATTGGGCGTCAGGTGGCCAAGCGTGCGCAGGCCTTCGAGATGAATGTGGTGGCCTATGACCCGTTTGTGCTGCCCGAGCTGGCCGCCGACATGGGCGTGACCATGCTAGACCTTGATTCGCTGTATGGTCAGAGCGACTTCATCACCCTGCATACCACCGTCACCGACGAGTCGCGCTATATGATCAATGCCAACGCCATCAGCAAGATGAAGAAGGGCGTGCGCATCATCAATGCTGCACGCGGCGTGCTCATCCATGATGCTGACCTTGCCGAGGCGATTAAGTCGGGCCATGTGGCCGGCGCTGCGCTGGACGTGTATGAGCCAGAGCCGCCGACGGCCGGTAACCCGCTGATTGGGCTGCAGGGCGTGGTGCATACCCCGCACCTTGCCGCCAGCACCACCGATGCGCAGAACAATGTGGCCGTGGATGCCGCCCAGCTGATTGTGGATGCGCTGCTGTCTGGCAAATATGCCAACGTGTGCAACCCCAAGGTGCTGGAGAAGTAGACCTGACGGGCCAAGAATCAGCAGACGGGGGCAAAACTGTGCCCCGTGGTCTAGCTAGCTGACGATGCCTTGTGTGACGCGCATGAACACGCTTTCTAGGTCGTGCTGTTCTTCTTGGAAGCCGAGGACGAGCACGCCGGCCTGAACCAGCGCATAATTGAGACCCCCGACGCCCTCGTCTGCGCCTTGATAATCGATGCGCAGACGGGGGCGTCCGTTTTTTGGGGCGATGGCCTCGACGTGGAT